>DASQJS010000437.1:0-6565 GCA_035630995.1 Steroidobacteraceae bacterium
AAGGTCTGCGAAGTGACATGGGTTCCCCCTGATAAGTTGATCATTCCATCGATCGTCTGGCAGCAGGGCAGAGCCCCCACTCTTCCGCTTGCCGACCGGCGATTCTATGCGACGACGTCGCACGAAACGCAAGCCGGAGCGGACTAACAAAGTCAAAATCACCAGGTGAACAGGCCGGCCCACGGATACTGGCCAGCGGTCACCGCGAAGTAGTAGTACCCATCCGCCGCGCGTGTCAGCGGTAGCTGACCGCACGTACGCGCAACGCCGCCCACGGTCACGGTGCGCCCATCGAAGTTGTAGCAGCCCCATCCACTCACAGTCGCGTTGGTGCGATAGCAAACCGCGCCGGTGGTGTTGAAGTTGCCCGAGTTGCCCGAGAACGTAGCGGGGTTGGCGCAGGTTCCGCCGGTGCCGCCGCTGGTGTTGAACGTGGCAGTCACGGCGCGCACCTGGTTCATCGCCAGCACGCAACTACCCGTGCCCGTGCATGCGCCGCTCCAGCCCGCGAACGCCGAGCCACTCGCGGCCGCAGCGGTCAGGGTGACCGATGCATTGCCACCGAAGCTGGCAACACAGGTGGTGCCGCAGTTGATGCCCGCCGGCGAAGACGTGACAGTTCCGCTGCCGGTGCCGGCCTTCGACACGCTGAGCGAGAAGGTAGCCATGGCGTTGAATGTGGCGGTCACTGCGCGCGCCTGCGTCATCGACACCGTGCAGGTGCCGGTGCCGGTGCACGCGCCGCTCCAGCCCGCGAACGTCGAGTTGCTGGCCACGGTGGCGGTGAGCGTCACGGCCGTGCCGCTCGTGTAGTTAGCCATGCAGGTGGCGCCGCAGTTGATGCCGGCGGGACTCGATGTGACGGCGCCGGTTCCCGCGCCGGCCTTGGTGACGGTCAGGGCGATTCCCGGGGTCCCGGCATTGAGCGCCTGCGATACCACGGGGAAGAACCGGTTCGCCATCTTGATGAAGCCGGAGGTGAGCGGGTGTACCTGGTCGTAGGTGTCCGCCACCACATCGAAGCCCGTCCACTGATCCACGACGTAGATGGGCGACTGCGCGGTATTGAGTCCGGCAGCCCAGCCCGGAATCGCGTTGTTGAACGCGACCACGTCCGCGGCGCAGGTGGTGCAGCCCGACGGGCTCATCGGGATGATCTTTGACGCGACGATCCTGACGTTCGGGTTGTTAGCCCGCATCTGGCCCACGAGTTTCGTGAGCGCCGTGATCTTGGTTTCGAGCGGGATCCAGCCGCCCCACATGTCGTTGGTGCCGAGGTGCATCACGATGATGTCCGGGCGCGCCGCGGTCAGCCACGGCGGTAGCTGGTTGCCATCCGCAATGCCGGTGATCGAGAAACCGCTGTGACCCTCATGGTCGAAGTCGTACGTGAACCCGGGGTTGCAGCCGCCGCCGTCATTCACGCCGCCGACAAAATCGATGTTCGAGTAGCCGGCGGTTTGCAGCTGATTCCACAGATACGCGCGCCAGCAGCCTGGTCCCGCGGTGATGGAATCGCCCAGCGGCATTATGCGCACTGGCGTCTGTGCGAACGCGTGCGACGAGACGCACGCCGCGATCACAGACAGCAACAACGAGCGGAATGAAAGCAGGTTGAATCTGCGAGACATGAGACCTCCTTGTATTTGGCGCGGCGCAATGCGCCGGCCAGTCCTGCAGCGGCATCTTGCCGCTGGATTCGCGCTGGATGATGAGCCGGAAGTGATTGGTTTGGAAGGCGAATCTGCGCGGCGAGCATTGTCCTGCGAGGGCATCGGTCATTGGCGAGTCATGCGCGGCCTGCACCGGCGGGCAGAAGAATTCCCATCGCCTCTGTAACCGCCAGCGCCCTGGTGTCAGGGTATGAATAGGGGCAAGTCGCGCTTGGAGTCGCACAAATGCAGGACCAGAAGAAAGAACATGGTTCGCGGCACCGCCGTGCGTCGGAGATAATCGCATCCCGAATCGTCTCGGTTCGGAGCTCGAACACCGAACCTGCGCGCGTCGAAGTGGAAACCGACAGCGGTAGGCACGAGCTCACCGTTCCCGTGGAGTCGACCGATTTGCGATGGTTGCTGATTCGGCTTGCCTGCAGCGACAAACGGATTCGGCTTGCCGTCACCGATGAGGCGCAGATCGAAGCCGTGGAGGCCGTGTACTAGAAGCCCGCGGGGCGGAACTTTCCAGGCAGCAGGTCATCTCTCTTGGCATGATCGAATCGCCCGCCCGCCGCCGCCTGCTCTATCTCGCTGCAATGGCCGCGGCGGGGGTGGCAAGCGGAAAGGATCGTTCCATGCGCATTTTCATCACGGGCTCTACCGACGGGCTTGGCCGTGCCGCGGCGCTCAAGCTCATCAACGAAGGCCACCAGGTGGTGCTGCACGCGCGCTCGAAGAAACGGGCGTCGGCATTGGCGGATCTCGCGCCGAGTTCGGCGGGCGTCGCCGTTGGGGATCTCGCGCTCGCGGCGGAAACGAGGGCGATCGCAGATCAGGTCAACAAGATCGGACGCATGCACGCCGTCATTCACAACGCGGGCATCTACCGCGAGTCAAGCCGTGGTACGACGCCCGAAGGGCACGCGAAAGTTCTCGCCGTGAACACGCTGGCGCCATACATGTTGACCAAGCTCATCGAGCGACCGGAGCGCCTGATCTACCTGAGCAGCGGCATGCATCGCGGCGGAGAAGACTCGCTGCGCGACATCGATTGGTCCGATCGGCGCTGGGATACCAACCAGGCGTACTCGGACAGCAAGCTCTACGTCACCGCGCTCGCCATGGCAGTCGCCAGAAAGTGGCCGAAGACCGTGAGCAGCGCCGTGGATCCGGGCTGGGTGCCCACCAAAATGGGAGGGCCCGGTGCGCCGGACGATCTCGAGCAGGGACATCTGACACAGACCTGGCTCGCTACCAGCGACGAGCCGGCCGCGAAAGTCAGCGGTGGGTTCTGGTTTCACCGCAAGCAGCAGAAACCGGCCGCGGCTGCGCTGGATGTTGCCTTTCAGGATCGGCTCATCGCCAGGTTGACTGAGCTCACCGGCCTCGCGCTATTTTGACTACCGACGTCGATGTCGCAATCGTGGGTGGCGGTGCTGCCGGAATAGGCGCCGCGCGCCGGCTCGCGCAGTCAAACTACTCGACTGTCCTGTTCGAAGCTGGCCCGCGCCTCGGTGGTCGCGCCTGGACTCACGAAGTTTCCGGTTTGCATCTCGATCTTGGCTGCGCCTGGTTCCATTCCGCCGAGCGCAACTCGTGGATCAGGATCGCGGAGGCCGCGGGAATTCCGATCGACCGCCGGCCGGCCCAATGGGGCAACCAGTATCGTGACCTTGGCTTCCCGAAAGCGGAGCGGGTCAAGGCCGGCGAGGCGTTTGCGGCCTGGATGCACCGGCTCGAAAGCTCACCTTCAGCCAGCGATTGCGCAGCCGATGCACTGGCTCCGGAGTGCGAGTGGAACGACTACATCCGCACCATCGTCGGGTTCATCAGTGGCGGAGATCCGGGGCAGCTCTCGATTGCCGACTACCTTGCCTACGACCAATCGTCATCTGAAAACAACTGGCGGGTGCCATCCGGCTATGGATCGCTGGTGGCCAACAGCTTTCCATCGCGGGTGCCGTTTCACCTCGCGACTCCCGTGGAGTCGATCGCGCTGGAAGCCAGCGGAGTCACTTTGGCCACGCCTGCGGGCACCGTGCGAGCACGGGCCGCGATTCTCACTGTCTCAACCGCCGTGCTGGCCGGCGATGTCCTGAAGCTTCCTGCCGAGCTCACGCCATGGATGGAGGCCGCGAGTTGCCTGCCGCTGGGCCGCAACGAAAAACTGTTCTTCGAGATCGTCGGCGACGCACCTTTCGCCGACGAATCGCAGTTGTTAGGTAATCCCCGGCAGCGCACTGCTTCGTATTACATCCGGCCATTGGGGTCGCGCGTGATCGAGTGCTTCTTCGGGGGAGAAGGCGCTCGCTTCCTGGAAGAGAGTGGCCACGCCGCCGGCTTCGACTTCGCTCTCGGACAACTGAGCGCGTTATTCGGCGCGGGCATTCGCGGCTCGCTGCGTCCGCTGATCGGAACCCGCTGGAGTGAGGCGAAGCACATTGGTGGCGGCTATAGCTATGCGTTGCCCGGTCACGCCACCGCGCGGACGGCGCTCGCGCGGCCGTTCGACGAGCGACTGTTCTTTGCGGGTGAGGCCACGAGCGCCGGCGATTTCTCCACCGCACATGGCGCGCATGACAGCGGAGTGCGCGCTGCGGAGGAAGCGATCGCTGCTATCCTGCGCGCGCCATAAACGAGGAAAGGCGCCGCCATGACTTGCAACGAATCCGGCCGGAAGACCATTGCGCGATTCGCGCTTTGTGTTGTCCTGGCGATGGTCACCACGTCAGCGCTCGCGGACGTCGCCGCTCTTTCGGTCAACGGAAACCAGGTACTCGCCGGCGGCAAACCAGCCAGTTTCGCAGGCAATAGTTTGTTCTGGAGCAACACCGGCTGGGGTGGTGAGAAGTTCTACAACGCGAGCGTCGTAAGCTGGCTGAAACGCGACTGGAAAGCCGACATCGTCCGCGCGGCCATGGGTGTCGAGGCTCCCGGCGGATATCTGCAGGACCCCAAAGGCAACCTTGCGCGTGTCAAAGCCGTGGTGGACGCCGCCATCACCAACGACATGTACGTGATCATCGATTGGCATTCGCATCACGCCGAGTCGCAGCGCAGCGAGGCAATCACGTTTTTCCAGCAGATGGCGCATGCGTACGGCACGCACAAACACGTCATCTACGAGATCTACAACGAGCCGCTGAAAATTTCCTGGAGCGGGAAGGTCAAGCCTTATGCCGAGGCAGTGATCCATGCGATTCGCGCGATCGACCCTGACAATCTCATCGTCGTGGGCACGCCCACCTGGTCGCAGGATGTGGACGTGGCAGCGGCGGACCGCATCGCGGGCGCCAACATTGCCTATGCGCTGCACTTCTACGCCGGCTCGCATGGTAAGTCACTGCGCGACAAGGCCCAGCAAGCGCTGGATCGAGGTGTCGCACTCTTTGTCACCGAGTGGGGCGCAGTGAATTCGAATGGCGACGGTTCGCCTGATTTCAAAGAGACCAGCGCCTGGATGAATTTCCTCGAGACGCGCGGTATCAGTCATGCCAATTGGGCTACCAATGACAAGGCCGAAGGCGCGTCCGCTCTCGTTCGGGGTGCGAGCACCGAGGGTGGCTGGCCAGCGAATCAGCTCACCGCTTCTGGCTCGCTTGCCAGGAAAATCATATCCGCCTGGGGCTCCGCTCCGCTGCCCGACGATGAACTCGTGCTCAACGTGCCCGGTTACGCCGACTTCATTGCCGTGGACGGAGAATCGGTCTGGGTCACGAATGAAGGGCGGGTTGAACGATGGTCCGCGAAAGGGAAGATTGCGTCGGTCACGATGCCCAAGCCATGCGGCGCAATGTCCGTCGCGTTCGGTTCGCTGTGGGTGGCCGACTGCACCGACCTCGCGGTCTATCGAATCGACATTCGAACGGCGAAGACTCTGGCCGTCATTCGCACCGGGATTGCAGATCCGGAAGGTGAGACGAACGTCGTCGCCGGCGACAATTCAATCTGGGTTCCGAGCGCCGCGTCCGGGAAAATTTCCCGCATCGATCCCTCCACCAATCTCGTGACGGCCTTGGTAACGGTGGATGCCGGCACGTCGTATCTGGCATACGGTTTCGACTCGCTCTGGGCGGTCAGCAGCCAAGGCGCGACTCTTCAGCAGATCGACCTGGCTAACAACCAGGTTGCGCGTCGCGTTGCGCTCGGACGCCAGCCAGGGTTCCTAGCGGCGGGAGAAGGGGGCGTGTGGGTTCAGGAGCAGGGCGACGGCACCGTCGCGCGTGTCGATCCGGGCACTGCGGCTGTCACCGGCCGCGTGAAGGTGGGAGACAACCTCAAGTATGGGGATATCGACACCGGCGACGGTAAAGTGTGGCTGCGGACGACTGCCGATCAAACCTTCGTCGTGATCGACCCGAAATCGATGAGCGTACTGACGCGCATTGGAAAACCCAGCGGAAGCGGCGGGCTGCGCTACACACCGCTGGGTGTATGGACGAGTGCGCACGACCTCCACACCTTGTCGCTCTGGAAAACGGCGGACCAGGCCAAATCCCGCTGATCATGTTGAGTACCGCTGACAACCGCGTCAGACGCGGCCCCAATCCATATAGGTAGAAAGCGCAAACCAGCCCTGGAGAGCTCCGGAACGCTTGACTGTGGTAGCGCTATCGGCGATTACTACCTCGCCGCACAATTCGCCGTTCCGACAAGGGATGAATGCGAATGACTAACAAAAAATAGCGGCAAGACAGGAAGTCGAGATTCATGGGGAGGAGGACGCGCACATGACCAGGGATTCATAGCCCATTCCCACGCCCGCCACCATCGCGGCTGCCGAAAGGCAGCGGTGGCCCCGCGCGTGGTCGTTCTGAATCGAATCAACACGAAGGGGAATTTTCATGATTGTTAGTCTCAAAAGGATGGCGGCGCTGATCTGCGTCGCTGGTCTAGGTATTTCATCT
>DASQJS010000438.1:0-10804 GCA_035630995.1 Steroidobacteraceae bacterium
ATGTTGATACAGCGACCGCTCAACGTGCGGCACAGATCGTTCGACAGGATCTGCATGTACCGGGCGAGCACCAGGAGGTCGACCTTGTAGCGCGAAATCAGCTCCAGAATCTGCGCTTCCTGTTCGGCCCGCGTCCCGGCGGTGACCGGCAGATGATGGAATGGAATCTGGTGCCATTCGACCAGGCTGCGCAGATCCGGGTGATTGGAGATGACGCCGACTACGTCCACCGGAAGCACGCCCGAGCGCCAGCGGAACAACAGATCCTGGAGGCAGTGGTCCAGCTTCGACACGGCGATCAGCACGCGCACGCGATGCACGGTGTCCTCGATCTGCCAGGTCATCTCGTAGGCGCTCGCCAGCGTGGCAAACTTCGCGCGCAGGTCTTCGATGGCAATGAACTTCGGGCCCACCGCCGTGAATACCGCGCGCATGTAGAAGCGGCGCGTCAGCTGGTCGTTGAACTGTTTGGCCTCGACTATGGAGGCGTCGTGATCCGACAGGAAGTTGGCGACCGCGGCCACGATGCCCTTGCGATCCGGGCAAACCAGCAACAACGAAAAGGTGGCTTCAACCTGAGACATGCACACTCCGCTGACCAGCAGCGGAGTGTACCGATTCCGGCGTGATTATTTGACGCTGTATCCCCGGGCTTCGAGACATGCGCCTTCCGCGCGGCGATAGTCTGCACGCTTCGAGGTCATGTCGGTTTCGGCCACGTTGCCGGCCGGCCGCGTGGGATCGAAACCGGTCCTTTCCACTGCCCAGCGATGGCACTCATAACGGTCGTTAGCCTGTTGTTCCTCGCCCTGGCCGTTCTTCGGATAAACGAAGACTTCCCCGGTGGCCGGCTCGGAACCCCCCTCGGGCTCGCCACGCGGCGGCTCGGTGACCACGTACTCACGGCGCTCGGGCCGATACGAGTAGTAGGTGTTGTCGGCGTAGTAGTAAGGCGAGCCGCCGTACCACAGCGTGGTGTAGAACGGCGGCAGCACGCCGATGCCGATTCCAAACGGCGGCGCGACGACCACGTACCTCGGGCCATAGGGGCGATACCACGAGCCGCCGTGGTAGTAGTAAGGCGAGCCGCGATAGTGGGCGGTGTGATAGCCGCGCGGCAGCGCGTAGGTTGCGTATCCGCGCGCCGGGTAGTTGTATCTGTAGTTAGAGTAAGAGCCGTGGTGCGAATAGCTGTAGCGATTGTAGCCGGGGTTTCCGTATCCGTAACCGCGTGGGCCATGACCCCGCGACCCGTCGGCGAGCGCCTCGGACGCGACCACCGCGAGCAGCAGCACGAACACGACTGTCAGCATTTTGTGTGTGGAGCGGTGCATGCGAATCTCCAAAAACTATTTGACAGTGTACCCGCGTCCTTCCAGGCAGGCGGTGATGGCGCGCCGGTAATCGTAGGCCTGCTTCTCGAGGCGCGCTTGTTCGGCTTGTTCAGCCGCCGTTTGCCGCGATGCGAGGCCCGCGGCCTCACGGGCACGTGCCGAATCCGTGGCCGCGCCGATGACCGCCCCCGCAACGGCGCCGACCACCGCGCCTTCGGCCGAATCGTGGGGCCCGGAAACCGCAGCGCCGATGACCGCGCCGGCGACAGCACCGTTGACCGCGCCCCGGTGGTCAGGCGGCACGGCGACCACCTGCAATTTCTGATGGGACGACAGCGGCTGCAGGCTGGGATCGTAGCCAGTCTGCTTGCCTGCCCAGCCATGGCATTCGTAGCGGTCGCGATCGAGCTGGCGTTCGCTCTGCCCATTAGTGGGATACACGTATATATCCGCGCCCCTTGGCGCATTGGCGTCGGGCGCCGACGGAGCAGTGGCGTCGTCGGCCTGCGCTGGCGCGGCTATCGCTATTGCTATTGCCATCGCCATGGCCGCGAACATAGCCATGGTCATGACGGCCTGGAAATGTTTTCCGCGCATCGAGGTCTCCCGCACGGTTTCAATGGCCTCCGTGTCTGGGATTTCAGACCGGAAATCGCCGTGCAAGTTTCACTTCAGCTCGGCGCGATGCCGCGTTCGCCATAGCCGGAAACAGCATCAACAATGCCCATTGGCATATGGGAAATTGCAGCGTCATGTTTGCGGCTTCGGTAACTTCAATTACTATGCACGTACTGGTTCGTTAACACAATCTCACCGGGAAACTGCACTGTTGATGCGCATACCTCAGGAAGTCTCATCGACGATGGATGATCGGCTGACCGCCCGCCGTACGCGCGCGCGCTTTTTCATTCTCGCGCTGCTGACCGTCGGCACGCTGATCAACTATCTCGACCGCACCGTGATCAGCGTGGCCGCGCCGCTCATGACCAAAGAACTGGGTTTGAGCGCCGTGGCGATGGGGGTGGTGTTTTCAGCCTTCTCGTGGACGTACGCGGCGGCGCAGATTCCGGGCGGAATCCTGCTGGATCGCATCGGTGTGCGCCTCACCTACTTCCTGTCGGTGACGATCTGGTCGGCATTCACGCTGCTCCAGGGCCTCACGATCAACCTCTGGACTCTCATCGCCTGCCGCATGGGCCTGGGCGTGGCCGAGGCGCCAGCCTTTCCTTCGAACAGTCGGGTCCTCGGCACGTGGTTCCCGCAATCTGAGCGTGCCTCCGCAACCGGTGTCTATTCGATCGGCCAGTACTTCGGCCTCGCTTTCCTGAGCCCCCTGCTCTTCTGGATCGCCGGAACCTTCGGTTGGCGCGCGCTGCTCATCATTGTCGGCGCGGTCGGTATTCTTTTCGGGTTCGTCTGGTATGCGTTCTATCGCGATCCGCACGAAAGCCGCGCCAACCAGGCCGAGCTTGACTACATCTCTGCCGGTGGCGGCGTCCCCAGTTCTTCCGGCGTACGATTCGAATGGCGCCACATCGCTTTCCTGATGCGCCAGCGGCAGATTCTCGGTGCCTCGATCGGACAGTTCGCGAGCAATTCCACGCTCGTGTTCTTCCTGACCTGGTTCCCCACCTACCTTGCGACCGAGCGCCAGATGGGCTGGATCAAGGTTGGCTTCTTCACGGTGCTGCCCTTCATCGCCGCCTGCGTCGGCGTCATGACGGGCGGGCTGTGCTCGGATCTGCTCCTGCGTCGCACCGGCTCGGCGAATGTCGCTCGCAAATTGCCGATCATCGCCGGCCTGCTGCTCGCATCAACAATCGTGATCGCGAATTTCGTGACGCGGGATACACTGGTCATCATCGTCATGTCGGTGGCTTTCTTCGGCCAGGGCATGTGCAACCTCGGCTGGACTTTGCTGACGGACGTGGCACCGAAAGAGCTCATGGGTCTGAGTGCGGGTGTGTTCAATTTGTGCGCCAACCTCGCCGGCATCGTGACGCCCCTGGTGGTGGGCGTCGTGGTCGGTGTCACCGGCTCGTTCGCCTGGGCGCTCGCCTTCATCGGCATCGTCGCTTTGCTGGGCGTCTTTTCATACGTGTTCATCGTCGGCGACGTCCGCCGCGTCGAGTACCACGCGTGAGCGAACATCGCACATTGAAAGTGGGCCTCATCGGCGCGGGGATCCAGCATTCCTCGAGCCCGTCCATGCACGTCGACGAAGGCAAGGCACTGGGCCTTTCGATCACCTACGAGCTGCTCGACTTCGATCTCATGCAGGGCGGGCCCAATCGGCTGGCAGCACTGCTCGACGATGCGGAGCAACGCGGCCTCCGCGGGCTCAACATCACCTATCCGTCGAAGCAGGCTGTCATCCCGCTGCTGCACGAACTTGCCCCCGAGGCCCGCGCGCTTCACTCCGTGAACACCGTGTTGTTCCGCAATGGCAAACGCATCGGGCACAACACGGACTGGTGGGGTTTCGCCGAAAGCTTCAAGCGCGACATGTCCGACGTGAACACGGACCACGTGGTGCTGGTCGGAGCCGGCGGCGCCGGTGCGGCGGTGGGCTACGCCATGCTGAAGCACGGCTCGAAATCACTGACGATCCATGACATGGACGGCACGCGCGCCGCGGCGCTGGTCGACCGAATGTCCGAACTGTTTCCCGATCGCAGCATCGACGTGTGCCGCGATCTTCCCGCATCGCTTGCCAGGGCCAGCGGCCTGATACACGCGACACCGACGGGCATGCGCAAACATCCCGGCATTCCGGTGCCCGCGGAATCCCTGCGCCCTCCGCTGTGGGTATCGGAAATCGTCTACGTGCCGCTGTTGACAGAACTGGTGGTCACGGCGCGCAAACACGGCTGCCGGACGCTCGATGGCGGCGGCATGGCCGTGTTCCAGGGCGCGATGGCGTTCAAGCTGTTCTTCGACGTGGAGCCTGATATCGCGCGCATGCTGCGACGGTTTCATTCCCAACTGTCGACGGTCGCGGCGTGACTCTTCCGATGCGCATCCTCGTCCTCCACGGAATCAATCTGAACATGTTCGGCAAGCGCGAGGCCAGCGTGTATGGCACCACGACGCTCGCCGAGATCGACGACGCATTGAAAGTTCTCGCCAGGGAGCTCGGCGCCGAGCTCGAATTTTTTCAGACCAACCACGAAGGCGAGATCTGCGAACGCATTCACCGGGTGGTCATCGAGAAGAACATGGGCGCGGTGATGATCAACGCCGGCGCCTGGACGCACTACAGCTACGGCCTGCGCGACGCGCTCGCCATGCTCACGGCGCCCATCGTCGAAGTGCATATGTCCAACATCCACGCGCGCGAAGCGTTCCGCACGCACTCGGTCATCGCTCCTATCGCGAAGGGCCAGGTCTGCGGTTTCGGTGTCGAGAGCTACCTGCTCGGGCTGCGCGCCGCCGTATCGCTGGCAAGGCAAAAACCCGCGAATTGACCGCCTGATTCGATATGTACCAAACGGTTCACATCGCTTAGAATGTACGAACCGGTGGGTGGCATCGATTCCGAGGGCGTCGTGAGACAACTGCAATCTGATCCTGATCACGCTGCGCTCGACGCGATGATCCTGCGTGCGCGCGCCGCCATGAGCGAGGTGGCCGGGTACGATCAGGCGCGCATCGACCGCCTGTGCCAGGCGCTTGGCTGGGCGACGGCCAATGAAAAGACTTTCAACCGCATCGTCGCCATGAGCATCGAGGAGAGCCGCCTCGGTGATCCCGAGGGACGTAAATCCAAGCGGATGAAGATTCTCGGGGTGTTGCGCGATGCCCTGCGGCAAAAGAGCACCGGAATCATCGAGCAGATTCCCGAGCGCGGCATCGTGAAGTACGCGAAGCCGGCCGGAGTCATCGCGTCGCTGGTACCCACGACGAACCCGGAACTCACGCCGCCCTACACCGGCATCTACGCGCTGAAGTGCCTGGACGCGGTGATCTTCTCGCCGCATCCGCGCTCGAAGCGGACCACCTTCGAAATGGTGCGCGTGATGCGTGAGGCGATTCGCCGCCAGGGCGCTCCCGCGGACCTGTTCCAGTGCATCGAGAATCCGAGCGTACCGCTCACGCAGTACCTCATGGCCAATTGCGATCTCACGCTCGCCACCGGCGGACAGCCAATGGTGCGCGCGGCCTACAGCTCCGGGCGTCCCGCCTATGGCGTCGGCGCCGGCAACTCGACGATGGTGATCGATGAGACCGCCGACATCGACATCGCCGCGCGCAACACCCGCATGTCGAAGACTTCGGACTTCGGGTCTGGATGTTCGGCCGACGGCAACATCCTCATCGACTCGACCATCTACCACGCATTCGTCGCCGCGCTCGTTCGGGAAGGTGGATTCCTGGCCAGCGAGGAACAAGCGGCGCAGATCGAGAAGGTGATGTGGGACGACCATGGGCACCGGCTGCCGGAGACCGTCGCCTGCCCTCCTCAGGCCATCACGCGCGCGGCGGGGTTCGAGATTTCGGCGGATCGGCAATTCATCATCGTCGAAAATGACCGCATCGGCCCCAGGGCCAACTACTCGCGCGAGAAGCTGACGACGCTGCTCGCCGTGTACCGCTACGAGGGCTTCGACGAGGCGCTCAGGATGGTGCGGAAAATCTACGAGGTGGGCGGGAAGGGACACTCCTGCGGCATCTATTCGCACGACGATGATCACATCGACCGGCTCGCGAGAGTGGCGCCCGTCAGTCGCATGATGGTTCGCCAGCCGCAGTCGAAGGCCAATGCCGGCTCGTTCACCAATGGCATGCCCATGACCTCGAGCCTGGGATGCGGCATCTGGGGCGGCAACATCACCAACGAGAACATCCACCTCAAGCATTTCATGCAGACCACCTGGGTGAGCCGCCCCATTCCCGAGGACCGTCCCTCCGATCAGGAGTTGTTTGGCGAGTTCTTCAACACCGAGACCCTGTGATGAAAGACACGGTCGCAAATCACCTGGTGCGCTACCTGGAGCAACGCGGCGTACGCCACGTGTTCGGCCTGTGCGGGCACACCAACATCGCCGTGTTGTCCGCCATGGCGGGAAGCCGCGTCGAGTTCATCAACGTGCGCCACGAGCAGGTGGCCGCGCATGCCGCCGACGGCTACGCACGCGTCACGCGCAAGGCGTCGGTGCTGTTGACGCACCTGGGTCCCGGACTCACGAACGCCGCCACCGGCGTGGCCAATGCGGCGCTCGATTGCATTCCGATGGTGGTGATCGCCGGCGATGTGCCCTCTCACTACTTCGGCAAACACCCGCACCAGGAAGTGAACCTGCACGCCGACGGCGCGCAGTACGAAATCTATCGGCCGTTCGTGAAGCGCGCCTGGCGCGTCGACGATCCGAAACTTTTCCCGGAAATCATCGACAAGGCATTCCTGCTGGCCGAGAGCGGCCAGCCCGGCCCGGTGCTGGTCGACGTTCCGATGGACGTATTTTCCGCAGACGTGGATTCGAGCCTGTTCACGCGGCTCGAGACCAATACGCGCGCGTTACGCAAGCCGTCGCTCGACCTGGCCACCGCGCGCGAAATCGTCTCGAGAATGGCGGAAGCGAAACAGCCGCTGCTGTACGTCGGCGGCGGCATCGTGCTGGCGGATGCCTGCGACGAACTGCGGGCGTTTGTCGATCACCTCGGCATTCCCGTGGCGCACAGCCTCATGGGCAAGGGCGCACTGCCCGACGATCACCCGTTGTTGCTGGGCATGAGCGGGTTCTGGGGCACGAAGCTCGTGAACGACACCTGCCTCGCCGCCGATTGGGTGTTAGGGCTCGGAACGCGATTCAAGGAGGCCGACTGCAGCTCCTGGTACCGCGACTACACGTTCAACATTCCACCGACGCGCCTCATCCACATCGACATCGAGCCGTCCGAAATCGGAAGGAATTTTTCTACCGAGATCGGCGCGGTCGCCGACCTCAAACAGGCCCTGCAGGTTCTCACCCAGGTGGCACGCGAGATGTTTCCGGCGCCTCGCAAGGCGGCAAAGATGGCCGACACCATCGCCAAGTTCCGCCGTGAGTTCATCGCCAGCAACCAGCACATGGCCACCTCGGACGCCTTCCCGTTGATGCCCGAGCGCATCCTGGCCGAAGTGCGTGCGCAATTGCCGCGTGACGCGATCATCACCACGGACGTGGGCTGGAACAAGAACGGCGTCGGCCAGCAGTTCCCGGTGTATACGCCGGGCAGCGTGCTGACTCCGGGAGGGTTCGCAACGATGGGCTTCGGCCCGCCCGCGGCCATCGGCGCAAAGATCGCAGCACCGGATCGGGTCGTGCTTTCGCTGGTCGGCGACGGCGGATTCGGCCAGAACCCATCGGTGCTCGCCACCGCGGTCGAACACGGTCTCGCCATCATCTGGCTGGTGATGAACAACAACGCCTACGGAACCATCGCCGGGCTGCAGAAAGCCGCATATGGCCTCACGCACGGCACGCTCTTCCCGGCTGCCAAGGTCGGCTGGGATGCGCAGAAACCCAACTATGCGGAGATCGCCCGCGCCTACGGCTGCGAGGGTGAGCGGCTGAAATCGGCCGCCGACCTCGGACCCGCCCTGTCGCGCGCCCTGAAATCCGGCAAGCCCTATCTACTCGACGTGCCCATGAAGAACAACCCGACGCCGACCACCGGGCACTGGAACATTCTCGACATCTACGCACCCGACGCGAAGCTCGAGCACGCGGCGACGGATTAGGTTTGATGAAACGCGACATCCTCGTCAGCGAAGTGGGGCCGCGCGACGGCCTGCAGAGCATCAAGAGCATCATGCCGCTCGCGGCAAAAAAAGCGTGGATCTCCGCGCTCGCGGCCAGCGGCCTGCGCGAAATCGAAGTCGGCAGTTTCGTGCCCGCGCAAGTGCTTCCGCAACTGGCGGACACCGCCGAGGTCGTCGCTCACGCGCTCACGATTCCCAATCTGACCGTCGCCGTGCTGGTGCCGAACCTGCGCGGCGCCGAGGCCGCCGTGCGTGCCGGCGCGCACAAGCTCACGATTCCGTTCTCGGCGTCGGAAACTCATAGCCTCAAGAACGTGCGGCGCACCCACGCGCAGATGTTCGACGAAGTTCGTGGCATCGTGGCGTTGCTCGCGGCGCAACCCGCGAAGACGCGGCCGAAGCTCGAGGGCGGTCTGTCCACCGCGTTCGGTTGCACCTACGAAGGTGTCGTTCCGGCCGACAAGGTCGTCGCACTCGCGGAGCAACTGGTTTCAGCCGGCTGCGACGAAGTCGGTCTCGCCGATTCGGTGGGCTTTGCCAACCCGGCACAGGTCCGCGACCTGGTCGTGCGCGTTCGCGCGGTCACGGGCAAGCAGCGATTTGCCGGGCTTCACCTGCACAACACGCGAGGGCTTGGCCTTGCCAACGTCGTCGCCGGACTTGAAGTGGAAGTCGACACCTTCGACAGCTCCATGGGGGGAATCGGCGGCTGTCCGTTCGCGCCTGGCGCGACCGGCAACATCGTCACCGAAGATCTCGTTTTCATGCTCGAGGCGATGGGCCTTCACACCGGCATCGATTTCGAAAAGCTGATGGCCGCACGCACCATCCTGGCGGCGGCCGTACCAGGCGAAGAACTGTATGGATACGTACCAGCGGCAGGGCTGCCGCGTGGAGCAGTGGTATGAACCGGCCATTCTCTCTCGCGCACCTGACGATGCTGAATGTGCCGCCCCCGCAGCTCGTCGAAACCGCGGCGCGCGCGGGCTACCGGTTCGTGAGTCTGCGGCCGATTCCCGTGGGCGCACCCAACGAGCCGCTCTACCCTCTCGGCACCGATCGCGCGCTGCTCGCGCGCACCAAGGCGGCCATGGCGGCCACCGGCGTAGGCCTGCTCGACATCGAAGTGGCCCGCATCATCAAGGAAGCGAAGCCGCGCGACTATCTACCAGCGCTTGCGGCCGCCGCCGAGCTCGGCGGGCGCCACGTCCTCAGCAGCGCCTGGTGCGACGACCGGCCGTACATCCTCGAATTCTTCTGCGAGCTCTGTGATCTCGCCAAACCCTTCGGGCTCACGGTGGACCTCGAGTTCGTGACCTGGTCCGGCATACGCACGCTCGATGAGGCGGTCGAAGTCGTGAAAGACGCCAATCGCTCCAACGCCGGCGTCGTCGTCGACACGCTGCATTTCGACCGTTGCCACGCGGAGCTCGAGAAGCTGAGCTCGCTGCCGCGCGAGTGGTTTCACTTCGCGCAGATCAGCGACGCGCCGGCCAGCTATTCCACCGAGCGCGAAGAACTGATCCGCATCGGCCGCGCCGAGCGTCTGTATCTCGGCGAAGGCGGCATCGACGTGGGATCCATCCTGGGACGGCTGCCGGAGGTTCCACTGTCGATCGAGATCCCCAACGTCGCCAAGCTCGAGTCGCTGGGCGCGGAGCAATACGCGCGGCTGTGCATCGAAACCGCCCGCAGCTATCTTGCGGCCGGCGCCTTCCGCCGGGCGGGTTAACGAGGTTCCAGGTAGCGAAGCACCGCTTCGGTGAAGATCTTCTTGTGACGCGCGCGAACCACCGGGTCCGACAGATCGCAGTCAAAGATCTTGCCGAACGTGAACCGGTTGGAAACCCGGAACACGCAGAAGGCGCTGATGAACAGGTGCAGGTCGATCGCATTCACGCCGCTGCGGAACACGCCCTGCTTTGCGCCGCGCTCGAGGATGGAGGTGAGCACACGAATGATCGTGGCGCCGCTCTGCTTGATGGACGGCAGCTTGGCGATGTTGCGCCCGCGATGCACGTTCTCGACGGCCACCAGGCTGATGAAATAGGGATGGGTTTCGTCGTAGTCGAAGGTGATTTCGACGATCTTGCGGATGGCTTCGACCGGTTCGGCATCCTCGAAACCCACCTGGCTGTCGATGGAGCGGATTTCCGAGTACGCCTTCTCGAGCACGGCGCGATAAAGGCCTTCCTTGCCCTTGAAGTAGTAGTAGATCATCCGCTTCGAAGTGCGCGTGCGCTTTGCGATGGCGTCGACACGCGCGCCACTCAGACCATAGGTGGCGAACTCTTCAGTCGCTACGGCCAGGATGTCGGCCTTGGAACGTTCGGCATCATTGGCAAATGCATCGCCTCCGGTCGTTGCCGGGGCTTTCTTCTTACGGCTCGCCATCCACGAATCCCTCCATTTCGCCCGCGACAGTACACTCAAGAATGCAGCGGCGGAAGGTCCTTGCCCGGCGCAAGGTTCCGGAATCGCGATTGGGCCGCCAGGCGGATGGCCGTGTCCCGGGCGCCGTACCCGTCGTACCCGGATCGCTGCACGACTTCGAAGAAAAATCGCTTGGCGAACGCGCGCGTGTAGAGATGGTGGTATGTGCCGTGCTCGTCCTCGTCGTACAGGATGTTGAACTCCGCCATGCGCGATAACACCGCATCCTCGAGGCCGAACCGCGCGCCAAGGTCGTAGTAATAGTTCTCGGGGATAGGCAGCGATTCCATGC
>DASQJS010000439.1:0-4324 GCA_035630995.1 Steroidobacteraceae bacterium
GTAGGTGAGGCGCAGCCGTTCCGACACCTGCCCCAGGAACACGCGGTACGGCATGCGGTCGTGGCGCATCGGCGTGATGCCGAGCGCGCCGGGAATCAGAGTGGCGTACAACTCGATGCGCTGGCTGAGCTCCGGATTCACCGCGCTGCGACTGCCGCTCTGCGAGAGCAGTTGCGCCAGCACGCCGCACTCCTTGAAATACGCGTTGATGATCACCTGCTGCTGACGCGCGAGAGTCTCGCGGATGGTCTTGGCGTGCACGTCCGGGTTGCCGTCCATGTCGCCGCCGACCCAGGTCCCGAAGCGGATCATGTTCGGCAACTCGAGCGAATCCGGATGCACGCCGTAGAGCCTGGCGAGCGCCTCGGCGAGTTCGTCGTAAAACGCGGGCAGGATCCGGTACAGGATTTCAGCGAGGTAGAACACTACGTGCTCGCGCTCGTCGGCCACCGTCAGGCGTTCACGGGGGTGATCTTCGGTCTGCCACGCGGTGGTGAGTTCGGTGCGTACGCGGCTCCAGTTCTGCCGCAGTTCCTGCGGGGTCAACGTCGGGTCCAGCCGATCCAGCAGCAGTTCGGCGATGCGCTGGTTCTTGCGCAGCATGGTGCGCCGGGCGCTCTCGGTGGGATGCGCGGTGAACACCGGTTCGATGCGGATCTTCTTCAGCAGCTCCAGCACCTCGACAAGCGAGAAGTTGCGGTTCTTGAGCTCGGTGAGCGCTGCCTCGACTCCGCCCGGCTGGGCGCGTTCGCTGGCTTCGATGAAGTAGCCGCGGCGGCGGCGGATGCGATGCACTTTCTCGGCGAGATTGACCGAGCGGAACCACATGGAGAAGGCACGCGCCAGGTCGCGGGCCACTTGTGGCGCGCGCCCGCGCAACTGTACTGACAGCTCGGCCGCCGCTTCCTTGTCGCCGGCGCGCCGGCGGATAGATAGACGGCGGTCCTTCTCCACCAGGTCGAACAGGGTGTCTCCGCCCTGCTCCTTCAGCACATCGCCGATGAGCGCGCCGAGCACATGCACGTCGTCGCGCAGCGCGGAATGTTTGGCCGGGAACTGGATGTCGTCACGTCTCACGGAGCGCGCGATTCTACAGTGTTAAAGAGATGGCGTAGCGCCGCCTTGTCGGGAATCATGCACCCATGGATCAGGAAAAGGGGCGCCAGCGCCTCGGCATGTTGTTCGTGGCCGGTGCGGCCATCTTGTTCGCCAGCAAGGGCCTGTTCGCCAAGGCCCTTTACCAGCGAGGCGTGGGCTTCGAGCTCCTGGTGACGGTTCGCGCCGTGCTTGCGGTGCCGCTGTTCGCCTGGTTCGCCGTGCGTTCCAACCCCACGCCCGCGCCGATGCGAACCCGCGCGGTTCTCGCGGCGGTCATCGCCGGCATCACCTGCTACTACGTCGGCGCGCTGGTGGATTTCTGGGCACTGACGCTCATCGACGCGTCGATCGAGCGCGTGCTGCTGTTCAGCTTCCCGGCGATCGTGGTGATCATCGGGTCGGTGCTCAGGCGGCGCGCCCCGGAGGCATCCGTGGTCGCGGCCCTGGTCGTCACCTACATCGGTATCTTCTTCGCCATGGGCGGCATCGACCTCTCGGAACTGCGGCAGAACCTGTTCGGGGCCTCGCTCGTGCTCATCGCCGCGCTCACCACCGCTATCTACTTCCTCATTGGCGAACGCTATACGAATGAGCTCGGCAGCACGCGCTTCGCCGCCATCGGCATGAGTGCGTCGGCGACGATGCTGGCGCTGCACTTCGTCGCGTTTCGCTCCGTTGACGAGCTGCGCACGTTGCAGGCCTACGACTGGATGCTGCTCGTCATCCTGGGTGTCTTTTGCGTGTTCATCCCCGGACTGCTGCAGGCCGAAGGAATGCGACGCGTCGGGGCGGAGCGCGGCGCCATAGGCAGCACCATCGGCCCGCCCACCACCATTTTCCTGGCGGCGCTGTTCCTCGATGAACGCCTGACCGGCTGGCAGATGGTCGGCAGTGCGATGATCATCGGCAGCGTGCTGGTGCTGAGCTGGCCGAAACGCGTAGTCGCTGACGAGCCCTGAAAAATTCTCCCGAGGAGTGGGTCATGACCCCTGCAAGATCGAAATCCCGGTTCACTCGTTTCGCCAAGGCGACTGCGCACGCCAGCGGCCAACCGTCGGCGTTCATGCTTGCGGTTCTCGTGGTAGCCGCATGGGTGATCAGCGGACCGCTCTTTCACTGGAGCGACACCTGGCAGCTCGTGATCAACACGGGCACCACCATCGTCACATTTCTGATGGTGTTCCTGATCCAGAGCACGCAGAACCGCGATGCGATCGCCGTTCAGGTAAAGCTCGATGAGCTGCTCCGCGTCACTCCGGGCGCCCACAATGTGCTCATGAATCTGGAAGAACTCGAGGAGCACGAGCTCGAGCGCATTCGCGCCGTGTACGTCGCGCTTGCGGAGAAGGCGCGCGAGGGCGTGGATGACGGCCGCAGTGATGAAGGCGTGCCGGAAATCGGCGAACTGATCGAAAAGTCGAAGCCCGGGGGGAAAGCGCGCTGAAGCCTCAGAGCTTCTCGATGCCGAAGGTGTTGAATACCACGCCCGGCACTTTGAACTGCACCATCTGTTCGTGGATGCCGAGCGGCTTCCTGCGCAGCGCGTCCTCGTAGATCCACACTTTCACGAGATACTTGCCGCCATTCTTGATGGCACGGAAAGGTTCCGAGAGGACTTGCACGACGTGCTCGCCCGGCATCACTTCCCGCTCGACGAAGAATGGATGGTCACGATCCGCCGGATCTTCGAAATCCACGGTGATGTAAATGGGCGCTGCGAGCGGTTTGCGCAACTCGATGGATAGCGTGTAGCACAGCCCCTTGCCACCCACGATAAAGATATCGGCTTCGCGCGTGACGAAATACTCGGATTCGGCCGGCTTCGGTGGCGAGGCGAACGAGCCCGCGCTCAACAAGGCGAGCGCGACGTAACAGAGAATTGCGCGAATCATGGCACCTCCTACCCTGCCAGCAGCACTGCCTCCGCATGTTCCAGCGCCTCGGGAGTGCCATAGATGACCACTATGTCTCCGTCCTGGAATTCCGTATCTCCCGTGGGTTCACGACCGAGGATTCCCTGGCGCCGGATGCCGGTGAAGGCAACTTCCGCGCCGGCGCCGCGAACTTCATCCACGCACTTGCCGATACACCACGAGCCCGGCGGCAGCACCACCGAGCGCATCTGTTCGGCGAACTCCGCATCGTTGGACATGCCGTCGCCGCGGGCGATGACATTGCGCAGCATCTCGTAGCGGTTGCCTCGCAGTTCGGCCACGGTACGCATCACGACGCCGGGCGGTACCTTGAGCGACATCAGCACGTGCGAGGCCAGCATGAGGCTGGCCTCGAAAGCTTCCGGGATGATCTCGGTGGCGCCGGCCGCCTTGAGTTCGAGCAGGCGCGAATCGTCGGGCGTGCGCACCAGCACCGGCACGTCGCTTCGAAGTCGGCGCAGCGAGCGCAGGATGGCGAGCGAGGTGCGCGTGTCGGAGAACGAGATGACCACGGCGCTGGCGTTCGCGAGGCCCACTTCTTCGAGCACCTGCTCATCGGCCGAATCCCCGTACACCACCGGCTGGCCGATCTGTCGTGCAGCACGTACTCGAACCGCGTCGAGATCGATGGCGATGAATTCGAAGTTCTGCGCCTCGAGCACGCGCGCGACGTTCTGGCCCACGCGGCCGAAGCCGCAGAGGATGACGTGCTCGCGCTTGGCGACAGCCTGCGTGGCGGCGTCTTCACGCTCGGTGGCAGTCTTGGGTGGCCCACGCTCACCTAACAACAGCCGGGCGACACGCTTGTTGTTGGCCAGGATGACCGGCGCCAGCACCATGCCGAGCACCACGGTGACCAGCAGAGGCTGCGCGATGGCCGGATCGATGGCTTCGTTCTGCAACAGCAGCGTGAGCAGTGCTATGCCGAATTCACCGCCGACGGCCAGCGTGACGCCGGTGCGCACCGCCTTGAAATTGGAATCGACGAACAGGCGCGTGGCGAACGAGGCGATGACGGCCTTGATGAGCACCATCGAAACCAGCAACGCGAGGATCACCCAGATCTCGCGCCACAGGGCGCCGAAGTCGAGCAGCATGCCGACGGAGATGAAGAACAGGCCGAGCAGGATGTCGCGGAAGGGCCGGATGACGCTCTCGACCTGGTGGCTGTATTCGGTCTCGGCCAGCATCATGCCCGCAAGGAATGCGCCGAGCGCCATCGACAGGCCGGCCATTTGCGATGCCCAGGCCGAGGCCAGCGCCACCAGCAGCACGGCCAGCGTGAACAGTTC
>DASQJS010000440.1:0-5428 GCA_035630995.1 Steroidobacteraceae bacterium
GAACGCTGCCGCAAGGTTCCATCGGTCCATTTTTCAACGACGATTTCGGTGATGTGTACGGCGTGATCTACGCGCTGACCAGCGATGGCTTCACGTATCGGGAGCTGCGTGACCAGGCCGAATTCATCCGCGCCGAACTGCTGCGCGTGAACAACGTTGGCAAGGTGGATCTCATCGGCGTGCAGGACGAAGTCATCTTCATCGACTTCAGCCTGCGACAGATGGCCGGGCTTGGCATCGATCCGGACCTGGTGGCCCTGACACTCGCCAGTCAGAACATCGTGATCGCCTCGGGCACCATCGAGACGCCGCTGGAACGCATCGTCGTGCGTGTGAGCGGCGCGCTCGATTCGGTGACCACGCTGGAGAACATCGCCATTCGCGTGGGCGAGCGACGCGTGCGCCTCAGGGATTTCGCGCAGGTGACACGCGGCTACAAGGACCCGCCCACGCCGCAATACCGTTACAACGGCATCCCCGCCATCGGCATCGGTGTTTCCATGTCCAAGGGCGGCAATGTGCTCGACCTGGGCACGGCGCTCGAGAAAGAGCTCACGCGCATCGAAAGCGATCTGCCGGTGGGCATCGACGTGCATCGCGTGGCGAACCAGCCCGAGGTCGTCGCGGAATCGGTCGGCCAGTTCACGCGCAGCCTGTTCGAGGCCATCATCATCGTGCTCATCGTGAGTTTCGTCAGCCTGGGTGCGCGCGCCGGTCTCGTGGTCGCGATCAGCATTCCGCTGGTGCTCGCCATCACGTTCGTGTTCATGGAGATGTTCGGGATCAGCCTGCAGAGGATTTCGCTGGGCGCGCTGATCATCGCCCTTGGCCTTCTGGTCGACGATGCCATGATCGCGGTCGAGATGATGGTGAAGAAGACGGAAGAGGGCTGGGACCGGTTCCGCGCCGCCACGTACGCTTACACCTCGACGGCGTTCCCCATGCTCACCGGCACGCTGGTGTCGGTGGCGGGGTTTCTGCCGGTGGGATTCGCGAAGAGTGGCGCCGGCGAATATTGCTTCACATTGTTCGCCGTGGTGACCATCGCCTTGCTCGTTTCCTGGGTGGTGGCGGTGGTGTTCACGCCGTACATCGGCGTCGCCGTGCTCAAGGAGCCCGTGCCGGGCGAACATCACGCGCACGCCGAAAGTGCAATGACTGCGCGGTTTCGCCGCGTGCTGCTGAAATCCCTGGCGAACCGCGGCTGGGTGGTGGCCGGCACCGCGGGCGCGTTCGTCATCGCCGTGATCCTGTTCGGCTTCGTGCAGCAGCAGTTCTTTCCTTCATCGAGCCGGCCGGAACTCATGATCGACCTGCGCCTGGCGCAGAACGCGTCGATCGAGGCCACCATGGCGCAGGTGCAGCGGTTCGAAAAGGTCCTGCAGGCCGACGACGACATCGTCTATCACAGTTTCTACGTGGGCTCCGGTGCGGTGCGCTTCTATCTACCGCTCAACCAGCAGCTCGAGAACGCCAATTTTGCGCAGGCGGTGGTCATCACGAAGAGCTACGAGGTGCGTGACCAGGTGCGCGCCCGGCTCGAGAAGGTGCTCGACGAGGAATTCGGCACGCTGATGGCGCGCGTCGAGCCGCTGGCGCTCGGGCCGCCGGTGGACTGGCCGCTGCAGTACCGCGTCAGCGGACCGGACGTGACCGGGGTGCGCGCGATTTCCGAAACCGTGGCGGCCACGCTGCGCGCAAACGCCAATACGCGGGTCGTGAATTTCGACTGGAACGAAATGACCAAGCAGATGCGCATCGAGGTGGACCAGGAGAAGGCGCGCCAGCTCGGCATCAGCTCCGAGCAGGTATCGCGGGCGCTGGCCTCGGCGGTCTCGGGCCGTACGGTCACGCAGTTCCGCGACGACATCTATCTCATCGACGTGCAGGGCCGTGCGCAGGCACGCGATCGCGGCGACATCGGGCGGTTGCGCGACGTCGAGATCGGCATCGCCAGCGGCAATTCGGTACCGCTCACGCAGATCGCGAAATTCGAGTACGGCCTGGAGGAAACCGTGATCTGGCGGCGCAACCGGCTGCCGACGATCACCGTGCAGTCGAAGATGGCCGAGGGGCTGACTGCCGCCACCGTCACCGAACAGTTGCAGGAGCCCATCGAGGCGCTCATGGCCAAACTACCGCCGGGTTATCGCATCGAGATCGGTGGTGCGGTGGGCGAGAGCGCCAAGGGCTCGGCGTCCATCATGGCGGTCGTGCCGGTCATGTTCGTCCTCATGCTGTTCATTCTCATGCTGCAGCTTCACAGCACCCAGAAGCTGTTGCTGGTCATGCTCACGGCGCCGCTGGCGATCATCGGCGTCACGCTCGCGTTGCTGATCAGCAACCGGCCGTTCGGATTCGTGGCCATGCTCGGCGTGTTCGCGCTGGTGGGCATGATCATCCGCAATTCGGTGGTGCTGATGGCGCAGATCAAGGAGAACGAGGACGCCGGCATGGAACGCGGCGCGGCAATCGTCGATGCCACCATGCACCGGTTGCGGCCCATCCTGTTGACGGCCGCGGCCGCCATCCTCGGGCTCATTCCCATCGTCAGCGAAGTGTTCTGGGGCCCGATGGCCATCGCGCTGATGGGCGGGCTGTTCATCGCCACCGTGCTGACGCTGATCTTCCTGCCGGCGCTGTACGCCAGCTGGTATCGCGTGAAGAGGGTGTGACGTCGCTACGAGTCCGTTCGTGTCACGAGATGCGTTCGGGATTCAGATAACGCACGCGAAGGCCCGGACGCGGCGTCGATGGCGTTCAGATAATCCTGCGCCAGGTTCGGCCAGCGGAAATGGTCGATACGGGTACGCGCTGGCGGGGCGGCGCTGAACAGGATCTTCTCGAGCGCCTGCCCGATACCGTCGATGTCCGCGGGTTCCACGCAGTGTCCCGCGTCGCTGTCGGCGAGCAGTTCGTGCAGCGCTGCATCACGCGGCGCGAGCCCGAGGATGGGTCTGCCGGCAGCCATGTAGTCGTAGATCTTGTAAGGCACGGAATAGGTCATGTGCTCGCTGACCACCGCCAGCAGTACGTGGGCCCGTTGCAATTCGGCGAACAACTCGGCGAACGGGATGCGGGGCCGCTCTTCGATGAACGATTCGAGGCCGGCGCCGCGAATGCGCTGCCATTCGGTGTCGGGGAGTGGACCGTAGCTGGTCACGTGGATCGTGCGCTCCCGGTGGCGCTGGCTCAGGCGCTCCACGGCGCGCAACAGCGGCACCAGTGAACGGCTGCCATAGATTTCGCCGGCATGCACGATTTCAATGGGCCCGCCCGCGAGCGGCGCGGGCGCTGGCCCGGCATTGAAGCCATTGGGAATCACGAAGTTCATCGCCGACGCGGCGTGCGGAAAACTTTCCTCGAACCAGTCGCGCATGCTGGGCGTATTCAACACTCGTGCCGCGCTGCGCCGCACGAGGGCGCCCTCGATGCGACGCGCAAACCATTGCGAGATCCAGCCGCGGTGCCACTCCGGCCAGTCGTAGGCGCTCCATGGATCCCGGTAGTCGAGGATGAGCGGCCACTTCAGTCGCCGCGCCACGCGCGCGCCGGCGATGAGCGCCGCGTGCGGTGGCGAAGTGGCGATGACGACGCCGCGCGGTAGTTTGGCTGCGACTTCGAGCGCCTTGCGCGTGGCCGCGCGCGCCCAGAAGTAGTCCATGCCCACGGGCGCGAGGATCCGGCGCATCAGTGCGCCGGCGATGCGGTGAATCAGTCCGCCACCCTTGAGCGGCACTTCGAACGGCGCGTCGACACGGTGCACGGTACCGCAGACGGGCAGCGAGCTGTCGCGTCCGTGAGGCGATTCACCTTTTCCGCTGGTGATGACGTGGACGTTGAACCCAAGGCGCGCGAATTCGCGCGTGAGAAAGCTGAAGCGCTTGGCGCCCACGAGCGGGCTTGGGGCGAAGTGATAGGACACGATGAGCAAGGTGGGGCGTTGGTTCATGCGGTTTTCCGCCTGACGATTGTGCGCATCACGTAGCCGTATTCCTCGCGCAGGATGATGCGCGCCGAAATGGCGTACACCAGGCCGAAAGCGCCGAGCGAGGCCAGCAGCCCGGCAACGCCGTGCGGCACGTACAACTGCGTGGCGTGCATTGCCGCCAACGCGACCAGGGATGCTGCCAGCGCGAGTGCGACCTTGCCCCATTGGCAAAGCTCGGACAGCGGCAGTTGATATCGCTTGAGTACGCGCGATCCCAGGTAGAAAGATGTCCAGGTCTGCCCGATCACGAGCCCGAGCGTCGGCCCCCAGAGGCCGTACTTCGGCATCAGCGTGACGATGAGCGTGGCGTTGATGGCGAGCGCGACGAGATTGGCATGTGCGAATGAAGCGTTGTCCTCGACGCTGCGCAGTGGCGTCGAGAACTGGAAGCACTGGCGCACCATGAGCAGCAGGAAAACCTGGAAGTAGGGCGTGGCCGCCACGTACGCGTCGGTGAACAGCAGGCGCACGAACGGCTCCGCCCAGTAGGTCAGCAGCAACCACGCGGGGCAGATGATGGCGAAGATCAGTACCTGCGCGCGTTTCCACAACAGCAGTCCCTGCGCGGGATCGGTCCTGGATCGCTTGACCATGTCGGGAAAGATCACATCCGCCAGCGCGCCCTGGACGATGTTCACCAGCGGCACCTGGTAGGCCGCGGTCGTGTAGAGCGCGAGTGGCACGGGCCCCATCTGGTTGGCCACCACCACCTTGCCGAAGTCGTTGAGCTTGTAGAGCACCGAGCCAGCGCCGAGCGGCGCGACCAGGCGGATCTGTTCACGCATGGCCGCGGCATCCCAGCGGAAGACCAGCAGGCCGCGTCGCCTCAGCCACACGTAGATCCACAGGTTTTTCACTGCCTCGGCACAAACAATAGTGACAAAGATGAGTTGTACGTCGTTGAGCCAGTAGGTGGCGGCTAACAACGTGACGATTCGCCACGCCGTCACGGCCAGCGTGTAGCCCATGACCGACACGGACTTTCCGTGCGCCAGCCAGTACGAAACCAGTACTTCGAGATTGAGGAAGAGGAAAACGTAGACGGCGAGCAGCAACCAGGCCGAGGAGATTTCCGGCGGCACGATCCACTGCCGTGCCAGGACCACCACGAGTGCGCTCAGCACGCTGACGCCGAGCATGAGCATGCAGGTGTTGGTGATGTCCACGGGTTGACGTTTGGGAGAACGCGCAATGAGGTAGTTGAGGTTCGCGCTCAGCGCGAAACCGGCCAGCGACGTGATGAACATGGCGGTCGCCATGAACTGCCGGTAACGGCCGTACTCGGAGATCTCGAGCAGGCGCACCAGCAACAAGGGACTCAGCAACGCGAGGGCCTGATTAAGCAGGCGCGCGCTGGCGAGTACGGCACCTCTCGAGACGAATGAACTCATGGGGTACGGGATTTTAGGAGCGCGGTCAAACGCGGCACTGTCGGAC
>DASQJS010000441.1:0-11331 GCA_035630995.1 Steroidobacteraceae bacterium
CCTCGGCCGCGCCGGTCGAAGATACGACGTTGGCGCTGTGGCAGAAGAACATGGATATCCTCGCGACGGGTTACTTCCTGATCGCGCGCCAGGCCTTTCAACTGTTCAAGACGCAGGCAATCGGCGGATCCATCGTTTTCATTGGTTCGAAGAACGCCCTCGCCGCCTCTCCGGGGGCCGCGGCGTACTGCACCGCGAAGGCCGCGGAACTGCACCTGGCGCGCTGCCTCGCGCTCGAGGGCGCGCCGCTCGGCATTCGCGTGAACGTGGTGAACCCGGATGCCGTATTGCGCGGTTCGCGTATCTGGCAAGGCGAGTGGGCCACGCAGCGCGCGGCGCAGAACAAGACCAGCGTCGACAATCTCGAGACCGTGTATCGCGAACGCAGCCTGCTCAAGCGCAGCGTCTACCCGGAAGACGTGGCCGAAGCAGTGGCATTCTTCGCTTCCGAGCGTTCCGCCAAGTCGACAGGCAATATCGTGAACGTCGACGCCGGCAACGCCGGCGCGTTCACGCGTTAAACGTTCGAGAGGGGCTTCATGTCCAAGGCATTCGCCGATCCGCGCGATGCGAGTTACATCGCCTCGGCCAATCAGCCGCAGGCGGCAGCACTGGCCACCGACTACACCGCCCTGGGCATCCAGCTCGAACGCCGCGGGATCAAGATCGATGACATCACCCGTGCGGTCGCCAATTTCAAGGTGGCAGTTCCTTCGTGGGGCGTCGGCACGGGTGGCACTCGCTTCGGCCGATTTCCCGGACCGGGCGAGCCACGCAACGTCTTCGAGAAGCTCGAGGACTGCGCGGTCATCCACAAACTGACCGGCGCCACTCCCACCGTCTCGCTGCACATTCCCTGGGACCGCACCGACGACTACAAGGGATTGCGGGAACACGGCGCGGCGCTCGGCCTCGGGTTCGACGCCATGAACTCGAACACTTTCCAGGACCAGGTGGGTCAATCGCTGTCGTACAAGTACGGCAGCCTCACCCACGTTGATGCGGCCGTGCGTGCGCAAGCCATCGCCCACAACATCGATTGCATCGCAGCGGGAAAGGCCCTGGGCTCCAAGGCCTTGACGGTCTGGATCGGCGATGGCGCAAACTTTCCGGGGCAGTCGCATCTCGGGCGCGCGTTCGAGCGTTACCTCGAATCGACCAGGTCCATCTACGCGGCGCTGCCCGAAGACTGGCGCATGTTCATCGAACACAAGATGTACGAGCCTGCCTTCTATGCCACCGTCATTCAGGATTGGGGCAGCTCACTCATGGCGGCGCAGACGTTGGGCCCAAAGGCTTTCTGCCTGGTCGACCTGGGCCACCATGCGCCGAACGTGAACATCGAAATGATCGTCGCGCGCCTGGTGCATGCACAGCGCCTCGGCGGCTTCCATTTCAACGACTCGAAATATGGCGACGACGATCTCGACGCCGGATCGATCGAGCCGTTCCGCCTGTTCCTGGTGTTCAACGAGCTGGTCGAAGCCGAGCTCGCGAAGGCGCCTAACTTCAGGCCGGCGCACATGCTGGATCAGTCCCACAACGTGACCGATCCGATCGAAAGCCTCATGACCAGCGCCATCGAACTGCAGCGCGCCTACGCGCAGGCGCTCATCGTCGACCGCAAGTCGCTGCACGAATACCGCATGGGCAACGATGTGCTGATGGCCGCCCAGACGCTGAAGCGCGGGTTCACCACCGACGTGACGCCCATCCTTGCGCAGGCGCGCGTGCTGAAAGGCGCCGCCATCGACCCGGTCGGGACGTATCGCCAGAGCGGTTATCGGGGCAAATGCGCAGAAATGCGGCCGGGCAAACAAAGCCTCGGTGGTGGCATAGTGTAGCCAGGGGCTGCGCCCCACGTCGGAAAACGCCGCCGAAGCGGCGGCGTACATAGAAAAATGACTTATGCCTGTGCTCAATAGCATCGAGGATCTTCGCCAGGAAGCTCGCCGCCGCGTGCCGCGCGCCATCTTCGACTACGCCGACCGCGGCTCGTACGACGAAGTCACGTTCAACCGCAATCTCGCGGACCTTGCCGCCCTTCAGCTGCGCCAGCGCGTCATGGTCGATGTGTCGCAGCAGCAACTCGCCACCACGATTCTCGGCGAGGAGTGGACCATTCCTGTCGGTATCGGGCCCACCGGCCTCACCGGCCTCTTCCACGCCAATGGCGAGATGCTGGGCGCGCGCGCCGCGCAGGCTTTCGGCGTGCCCTTTTGTCTCTCCACGATGTCCATCTGTTCGATCGAAGACGTCCGCAGCGCGGTGCAAAAGCCGTTCTGGTTCCAGGTCTATCTGATGCGAGATCGCAGCTTCAACGCCGAACTGCTCGATCGAGCGCTCGCTGCCAATTGCTCGGCCATCATGCTCACCGTGGACATGCCCGTGCAGGGCCTGCGCCGGCGGGATCCGAAGAACGGCCTGTCCATTCCGCCAAAGCTCACACTCAAGAACATGTTCGAAGTCGCAATGCGGCCGACGTGGGCGCTCAGGGTGCTCACCGGCCGGCGCCGCACGTTCGGCAATCTGGAAGCGCGCATGAAAGGCACGGGCGGTCTGAAAACGCTGTCCGAGTGGATCGCACAACAATTCGATCCGACGGTCACGTGGAAAGACCTCGCCTGGCTGCGAGAGCGCTGGCCGCGCAAGATCATCATCAAGGGCATCCTCGACGCCGAAGACGCGAGCCTCGCCTGCCAGCACGGCGTGGACGCGATGGTGGTGTCCAATCATGGCGGCCGCCAGCTCGATGGAGCGCGCTCGACGATATCCGCACTACCCGAGGTCGTCGAAGCCGTGGCGGGCCGATGCGACGTGTTGTTTGACGGTGGGGTGCGCTGCGGGCAGGACGTGCTCAGGGCGCTGGCGCTGGGCGCCAAAGGCTGCCTCATCGGCAAAGCGTTTCTCTATGCGCTGGCCGCGCGCGGTGAAGCGGGCGTCACGCTCGCGCTCGATATCATGCGCAAGGAGCTCGCCGTCAGCCTCGCGCTCACCGGAGCCAACGACGTGCGCAAAGTTACGCGCGACATACTGGTGGCACCCGGCGCTTGAGAAAAAGGTGGAGGTGGTGCCGGGCACCAAAAATCGTAGTTGAGTAAACGCTGATACAGATCCCTGTTGTCAGCTCAACTACGACTTTTGGTGCCCGGCACCACCTCACGCTCACGCGAGGGGGCCCGCGCTTAGAACGATACGTTCACGCCCATGAAAACCGTCATGCCCGCGTAGTCGTAGGTCGCGGGAAACGTGTTTCCGTAGCCGCCAAAACCGGCAACGATCGGCGGATCCTCGTCGAGGACGTTGTTCACGCCCGCGTAGATCTCGGCCTTGTCACCGAAGTCGAACGTCGCCGAAAGGTCGAAGTAGTTCATCGCGTCGAAGTTCGGATTCGTCAGCGTCTCTGCCGCGGGAACCGTCCCGACATGCGAGGTCTTGGGAAGCACGATTCTGTCGGTGGTGACGCTGTCGATGAAGCGATGTCTCAGGCTCACGCCCAGGGGGCCCGTGGTCCAGGTGAAGCGGGTAACACCCTTGTATTGCGGAATCGGCTCACCGCAGGTCGAACCATAAGCACCGACACAGCGGTTCTTGTTAGCCGGCACGGCCTGCATGGGAGTGATCGTGAACTTGTCGGTATAGGTCCACTGCGTGCCGATGTCGAAGCGGCTGCCGCCTTCCATGCCAAAGCCCACATCCCAGCCATAACGCGCGCCCAGGTCGTATCCGATCGTCGCCAATCGGCCGATGTTCGCCTGCAGCACATCGAGGGAGTACGGAACCGTAATTCCACCCGAGGCCGGGTTGCGATGGACCGCCTGGCAGAAGTCGCTGCCAGCATCCTGGACCGTGAAGTAGCACAGGTTCAGGGTGTTCTGCGCACCGCCGCCGAGCTGCGCAATGGCCCCATTGAGCTTGATGTCGAAGTAATCGAGGGTCACCACCAGGTCGTCCACGAACGTGGGCGTCAGCACGACGCCTAACGTAGTCGTGTCCGAGCTTTCTTCATGCAGGTCAACATTGCCGCCCGAGCGCGTGGGAATGATGTTGTCCGGCTGCACGCCGGCCGTGAACACGGATGCAGCGGGCACACCGGTTGCTTCGCACAGCGCCCGCACGGCGGCCGTACGGTTCGCGGTATTCCGGCTCGAGCATGGGTCGGTCAGCGTCTGGAAGTTCAGCTGCAGGCCACCGTACAGGTCACCGATGTTCGGTGCGCGAATGGCGCGCTGGAATTGGCCGCGGAATCCGACCGACTCGTTGACTCGCCAGTCGAGGCCGTACAGGTACGTTTCGACTCTGCCCACGCCGTCGAGGTCGTAGTCCGAACTGCGATAGCCACCATTGGCCGTGAGGCTCTGCACGAACGGCAGATCAGCCAGGATCGGCACGCGCAGTTCGGCGAAAATCTCTTTCGCCGTGACCTCGCCTGCGGTCGGAAGTCCCGGATTGAAGCCGATCACGTCGCCCGAACGCAGGTATTCGTCCGGGATGTACTCCGCTTCGGCACTGCGCCACTCGAGGCCGACCGAGAAGTTGACCGCGCCGGCAGGCAAGTCGAAGGCCTCGCCGCCGAGAGTGGCCACGGCCACCTTCTGCTCCGCATTCGTCGTGTTGGTGGCGTTGATCTTGATGGCGTTCACCGCCGCCGTGGAAAGGTTCTGCCCGAAGATGTTAGCCACCGGAGGATTTCCCCCGCTGGAGAGCAACGCGGCAGCGTAGCGGCTGCGCGAGGCGGCGCCTTCCTGGCGGCTGCTGTCCTCGGAGCGCGAGAACGTGAAATACACGTCGTAGTTCAAGCCACGGAGGAACTTGTCCGAGGCATCACCGAGATCGCCCTTCATGCCAAGTGCCATGCGCCAGACGTTGTGATCATCGACGTTGTGTCGGAAAGGCAGCTCCACCAGGCGTCGTCCCGCGGTGAGAATGGCCAACCCGTCGTTCGGAGTGGTCGTGTACGCGATGGGGCCCTGCTGCAGCGTCCTTGGCCCCGTTTCGGCCGCATCCAGCGCAACCAGCGTTGCGCGCATGTTGGCGTCCAGATACGGATTGTTGGTGTTGAAGAGGAAGTCGCCGCCGATGTTCGCCTGTGTGAGCTGCTGATCGACGCGGTTGTTGCTGAAGTGGAACTCCATGTAACCCGTGGCCTTCGGCGCGAATTCGTAGTGCGTGAATGCATTGAGCATCCAGCGTTCCTGCGGCACTTGCAGATAGTTGAACTGCGTCAGGTTGAAGTCATCCGCCGGCCGGTTCACCAGCCGCTGGCTGCCTTGGGCGCCGGCATCATTGAACGTGAAGCCGTTGGAACCCAATCCCGCAAGTCCGGCAGCCGCCAGCTGGGTCTGCGTGGCCGCCAGCTGCGCTGGCGTGAGCACGAAGCGCCCATTGGGAATGTCGCCGCTCCCTGAGAAGATGAATCCCATCCTGCCGCCCGATGTCGCGCAGTTGGCGGCATTCGAGCCATTGGCGACGCCGATCAGGCTGTCACTCCAGGAGTCGGCTGTGACGCAGCCTTCGCCGTACGGAAGCTCCGCCCAGTCACCGCGCTCGTGGCGCGTGAATCCTTCGCGCTTGTAGTAGTTCAGCGAGACAACCGCGTTGCCGCGGCCTTCGGCGAAATTACCGCCAATCGTGAGATCCGTGCTGAAGGTCGGCGTGCTGGTGGAACTGTCGAAACCATACTGCCCGCCGATTTTCACGCCTTCGAAGTCATCCTTCATGATGAAGTTGACGACACCCGTGATGGCATCCGAGCCATACACCGCCGAAGAACCGCCGGTGACGACTTCCGTGCGTTCGATCAACGCGGTTGGAATGGTATTGAGATCGGTCACCTGCTCCGGGCCGAAGATGGCGAAACGTCGACCGTTCACCAGCGTCAGGCTGCGCGTCGGACCGAAGCCGCGCAGGTTGACGTAGGCCGCGCCGGCCGCTGAACCGGCGGGAACGGTGTTTGCCGTCGCACCACCGTTGGTTGCCGCAACGAACTGCGGCTGGTCGTTGAGCACCTTGTCGATGCTCGTCGCGCCCGAGAGTGTGATCTCGTCGGCGTCGATGATCATGAGAGGTGTCGAAGCATCCGTGACGTCACGCGCGATGCGCGATCCGGTGACGACGATGACATCTCCCTCTTCCGCGGGCGGCGTGCTCGGGTCTTGCGCGAGTGCGCTCGTTGCGCTCCCCAACGCGAGGCCGGTCAACAGATAGACGGCCGCGCGTCCTTTGCGGGCCTGGCCCGCAAATCGTTTGCTGTTCATGATTTCCCCTTCGTTTTTTAAGACTTCTGACCGAAACGGGGATCAAGGTTCCGCGCTCTACCCCGCTGCTGCCCGATCATGTATGAGCGAATTTGCTTGAGCAAGAAAGAAAATCGATCTTCCACGCGCGAGGATGGAGATGAACGCACCGCAATTCGTTCAGACGCGGGCATTTACGAGCGTCCGGACGCCCGTTGGGGATTAGAGGAAAAGGTGTGGGAGAGAGGTGGAGCGCCGCCAGCGAAGGGGTGCTAGCGGCGCTCCGATTGTCGAAAAGCGCACAGAGCGCGGACAAGGTGCACTTCTCGGACTCAGCAGAACTTCTTTTTTGAAGCTCCAGAAATCAGCGGGATGTAACAGTTGTTAGCGGTCACAATCGATCATTACTGCTCAGTAACAATCAATTCAGTGCGCGTTCTATCACAAATCCCCGAATAGCTCGACCAAAAATCGTATTTATTGGCTCAGAAATCGCTGAACGGGAGCCTACACAGCTGATATCGCTACCAGCTAGCACTGCTTTACCAATGGTAGATATTTTTGCCCGCGACGCGCGGGCGAGTCCTTATCTCGGGACGAGTTCGGCTGCCTGGCGCAGCGCCTCGATCAGACTTCGTTCGTCGGCGACACCTTTGCCTGCGATGTCGAAGGCGGTGCCATGGTCCACAGACGTCCTCACGACTGGCAGGCCAACGGTGATGTTCACACCCGACTCGAGGCCCAGCACCTTGATGGGGCCGTGGCCCTGGTCGTGGTACATGGCGACCACGATGTCGTAGTCGCCCCGCGCCGCGAGAAAAAACAGCGTGTCCGCCGGTAACGGGCCTGTGACGTTCCAGCCTCGGCCGCGGGCTCTCTCCACCGCCGGCACGATTTTTCCGGCTTCTTCTCCGCGACCAAACAAACCGTTTTCACCCGCGTGCGGATTGATACCGCACACCCCGATCCGCGGATTCGTCACGCCGGCACGAACCAGCGTGTCGTGCGCGCGCCCGATGACGCGCTCCACCAGCGGCGCGTCGATGCGCTCGATGGCGTCGAGCAATCCCATGTGCGTCGTCACGTGGATCACGCGCAGGCGCGGCGCCACCAGCATCATCGAAACTTCGGCCGTGTTCGTGAGCGAAGCCAGCAACTCCGTGTGGCCGGGATAGCGGTGCCCCGCTGCGTGCAATGCTTCCTTGCTGAGCGGCGCGGTACAGATGGCCTGTGCTGCGCCGCATTCGACAATGCGTACCGCACGTTCGATGAAGCGATAGGCAGCCTCGCCAGCCACCGCCGAGGTCTTGCCGAAAGGCAGATCCCGGGGAATGAGATTGAGATCGATGCACTCGACGTTGCCGTGCCCATAAGCGGCTTCGGACGGATCGTCGAGGCTTTCGACCTTGAGCCGGCTGCCGACCAGTTCACCGGCGAGCCGCAGCCGCTCGGCGTCGCCAATCACCAGCGGTCTGCAGAACGCGCGCACGACTGGCGACGCCAACGCCTTCATGATGATTTCGGGCCCAACACCCGCGGCATCGCCCATCGTGATCGCGATGATGGGGATGCTCATGCCACCGCACCCGTTTGCCGGATGAAGCGAAGCCTCGAGACGATGCGTTTCAGACATTCCTCATTGCCGAACCCGCCGGCCTTGGTCACCGCGGGCACCGAAATTTCGCCGAGTGTAAGGCCGAGCGGAATGCCGGGCTCGATTTCGTCCACGAGTCGAATGCCCGAAACGCCAGCGCGCGTGAGAACAGCCGCGGCGGTTTCGCCGCCGGTCACGACCAGAGCGCTCGCCTGACGAGCCAGGGGTGCAAGTAGGCTTGCGAGCGCGGTCACGAGCCTGGCGTCACTGCCAGCTCCAGCCGCTGTTTGGGAGATGTCGACTACGACGTCGACACCGCTGGCGAGCTTCGCGGCAACACGCTGCGCAATCTCGGCATGAGCAGCGGATTGCAAATCCCCCGACAGCATCGAGGACTGAACGCTGATGCCGAAGACATTCGGGAGCGCCAGCACCGGACTCAAGGCGGCGCGCGACGCGGACGCCCGCGATCCCACCACGACGAGCGCGCCGCGTTTTTCGCCCGCACACATTGGGGTGGTGATCCGGCGCATGCTGTTGCGTGCCACCCATTTCGCGAGCGCGTGCGCGAGACCCGCGCTGCCGACAAAACAGGTGACCCCGGCGTCGAGACTTGCCGTGGCGATTCGCTCGAGATCATCCGTGGTTTCGGCATCGCAAACGGTGACCGCAGGCCTGCCTGCAGAAGTCGCGACTCGCGCGAGCGCGGAACTCAGCGCCGCTGGATCCGACCGCACGGACGACAACGACAACAGACGTGAATGCACGCCGGCGCTCTCCAGCATGTTCACGAGGTTGGCGAGTTCGGGATCGCGTTCCTCGGGCCAGAACTCCGTGAACGGCAGCGCAATCCCGTGGACGTGGACCAGGCCATCGCGGACGGTCCGGCGCAAGGCGGGAAACGCTGTCGTCAGTACGACTCGCGCGTCGCTCTGCTGCGCAAGGAGGACGTCGAGCATCGCGGCGACCTCCTCCGCCGGATTTCCCCGCAGCGTCGAATCGATCTTCTTGTACACGTGCATGCCCGGACGCAGGAACCGGTGCAACGCGTCGCGGTGACGACGCGCGGCCTCTACGGCATCGAACTCACGGGTGCCGGCGTCGTAGGCCAGCGCAATCAGATCCGGGTGCGAGTCGGAAGTTTCTTCGCCCCACACCACGGTCGCCGGCAGGCGCCGGCGCGCAAAGGCACTCGCGGTATCGGCGGCGCCCGTCAGATCGTCCGCAATGATGAACCAGCGCGGCTCCATCTACTGTGTCCTCTCGCCCGCGCGGCGCGCGGCCCAGGCCGTGACCAGCGGAACCAGGATGGCCGTGACCACGACGCTCGCGGCCACGAGGATCGTCGCGTGCGCGGCGGCATCGGCGTAGGCCGGATTCGCGCTCGCGATGATGGCCGGCACGGCGACCGCATTCCCGGCGGTGGAGGCCGCGGCCACGCCCGCAACGCCGCTGCCGCCGGTCAGACGATCGGCGAAGAATAGCGGGATGCCGGTGACCACGACCACCGCCACACCCAGCCCCAGGCCTAACAACCCGGCGAGCCACACCTTGCCGAGATCGAGATTGGCGCCGAGCGCGAACGCGAAAAAGGGAATGAGCACGGGAATCGCTCGACTGAGGAATTCGCGCATTTCGCGGTCCAGGTTTCCGAGCGCCATGCCGGCGAGCAGCGGCAGGATGCCGCCGAGCAGTGTCGGCCACGGGAACGCCGAAAGGCCGGCGACCCCCAGCGTCACCATCGTGAGAAAAGGACCCGATTCCAGCGACATCACGCTGTACGCGCCGACATCGCGCGGGTGGCCGTATTGCCCCATCAGGGCCATGTACAGGCCGCCATTGGTGTCGTTCATCGCGGCCACGATCGCGAGCGTCGAAATTCCCGCGAACACGCCGGCGCCGATCGGCGCCTCACCGAGCAACCGCCCGAACACCAGGCCTAACAAGATTCCGATGCCCACCTTGACGCCGAACAGCGCGCCGCCCTTCTTGAGGATGTACGGCGTGGCGCGAAAGTCGATGCTGGCGCCAGTGCACACGAAGAACACCGCGAGTATCGGCAGCGCCCCGGTGAACAGTGCGCCGGTGAACGAACCGAAGAACTGCGGCGCACCGGGGAGAAATGTAGCCAGCAATGAGCCCGTCAGCAGGGGCACGACCATCAGGCCACCGGGCACCCGCTCTATGGCCCGCTTGATTGGAACCTGCTTCATTCTTGCCAACCCCCGCCGGCACGAGTAGCGTGCCGCCCCATGAACAAATATACCCGCGTTGCAATCGTCGCTTGCCTTCTGGCCGCCAGCTTCGGCACTCATGCCGAGGACAACAAGAAGGCCAAAGTCGATTGCACCATGAAGTTTTCCTTGAGTGGCTGGTCGGCTTTCTACAAGCGCGCCGATGGCACGGGGACCGTCACCTGCAACAACGGTCAGACCGCCAACGTGAAGCTCGAGGCACGCGGCGGCGGCCTCACCGCCGGCAAATCCAGCATCGAGAACGGCACGGGCGAATTCTCGAACGTGAAGAACATCGACGAAATCTTCGGCAAGTACGTCAACGCCGAGGCGAGCGCGGGTGCCGTGAAGTCGTCCGGCGCACAGGCGATGACCAAGGGCGAAGTCTCGCTGGGCCTGGCCGGCACCGGCCGCGGCTGGGACCTCGGCATCTCCTTCGGCAAGTTCACCATCAAGCGCGCCCAGTAATCACGCGCTCGCGCCCGCGAGCGCCTTTGGCGTGCGCGACTGGCCCAGGCAGGCCGTGAACTCCGCGCCGAACAGAAAGATCTGCGCCGAGTAATACAGCCACAGCAGCAGCGCGGCGAATGAGGCCGCCGCGCCGTACGCCGTTGGCTGCGTGGCGCGCCCCAGGTAGACGCCGATTCCCCAGCGGCCGAGATGAAACAGCAACGCAGTCACCAGCGCGCCCGTGATCACGTGGCGCCAGGCCAGGCGGCGCGCCGGTAGATAGCGGTACATGAGTGCGACCAGTCCTGTGCCGAGCAGGATCGACATCAGAAAATCCGCCGACGCCAGGACCCCGACCAGGCCCTCGAAGTGTCGCAGTACGTAGCCGCGCAGCGCCGCGAGCGCCGTGGTCAGGGTCAGCGAGACGAGCAGCAGGAAACCGATCGCGAGAATGAACCCGAACGAGATGAGGCGCGACCGCAGGAATGATCGCCAGCCGTGCGGACGGGAATCCCGTCCACCCCACACTTGTTGAAGCGCGCTCTCCAGCGCCGCGAACACGGTGCTCGCGCCCACCAACAACATCACGATGCTGACGATCGTCGCCCAGGTGCCTTCGGTGGTTTGCGCGCTGCGCATCGCCTCGAGGATCAACGTCGCGCTTTGTTTGCCGAACAACATCGTCAACTGGCTGCCGACGTACGAATACGCGAGCTCGCCGCCGACGATCCACCCGGCGATCGAGACGATGATGATGAGCAAGGGAGCCAGCGAGAAGGCGCAATAGAACGCGAGTGCCGCGGCGATGCTCGACGCC
>DASQJS010000442.1:0-4703 GCA_035630995.1 Steroidobacteraceae bacterium
TGCGAGCCCAGCAGCTGCAGCGTCCAGTTGCGCAGGCCGCTGATCACGGCATTGAGAAGCGTGAGCCCCCCAAACCCTATTGCCACTATCAACAGAATGCCGGCGTCGTTGGCGCCGATGGCCTTGTCGACCACGAGCTGCATCTGAAACGGCAGCACGAATGCCACCAACTGCAGTCCGATGGACAACAGCAGCACATACGATATGGCGAGCCGATGGCCCGAAATGCGCGAGAACAGGTCAGTGATACGAAGTCGCTGTCGCTCCCGGACCTTCTCGAAGCTCTCGGAGGGCGCAAGCTCGAGCGCCACGCCCGTGAAGTGATTGGAAAATTCCTGCAACGACATCTTCACTCTGCCGCGGCTCGGGTCGTGGATGGTCGCCGAGTTGCGCGATACGGACTCGAGTACCACGAAGTGGTTCATGTCCCAATGGATGATGGCCGGCAGCACGATGCGGCCGAGCGCGCTCATCTCCACGCGCAACGCACGCGTCGACAGACCCAGGTGGTCGGCAAGCTTCATGAGGCCGCGCAGGCTCGCGCCCGACATGGACATCGAAAAACGCTGCCGCAGCGTGTTCAGGTCGGCATCGTGGCCGTGATAGGCCGCGACCATGGCGAGACAGGCAAGACCGCATTCCGCAATCTCCGTGGACAGCACCACGGGTAGTTTGGGGCTGCGCCTGAACAGCAGTTGGCCAGCGGATTTCATGCGCGCGCACCCAGCGCATACAACGGCTCGAACAGCCATTCGAGCAGTGAGCGCTGCTCGACGACGATCTCGCCCGAGAACGACATGCCGGGCCGCAACGCGACACGCTCGCCGAAGGCCTGCACGTAGTCCCGTTCCAGCGTGACCCTCGCGCGATAAGACCCATCGCCCGTGGGCAATGAGGATATCGACGCGATCTTTCCCTGGGCCTGGCCGAATTTTCTGTCGGGAAAGGCGTCATAGCGCAGGCGCACCAGTTGCCCTGGCTTGATGAAGCCGATGGCCGTGGGCGCGATCCGCAACTCCGCTTCAAGGTGTCCCTGCTCGGCGAACACCAGCGCACCTGCGGCATGTTCCTTGCGGTCATAGGTGAGCATGGCCGCGGCCGCGACGACGACAATGGCGATCGCCGCGCATACAAACCCGAGCACGAGCCAGGGCGAACGGATCTTGAGAAACACTTCCCCTTGCAAGCGCGCGGCTTGAAATCTCACCGCCTCATTGCGGAACAACGGCGTGGCCGCTGCTTCAACCTCCGTGTGCATGACTGGCACTCTGCTGGCGGGGCGCAATCTGTGACACCCCATCCTGCAACGCAAGCGTCTCCGCCACGTTCGCCACCTCGGTTGCAGCGCATCCTTGCCGAATATCCCGTGCGGCGATCACGAGCCGCTCGCGCAGCGTCTGATCGGCGAGTGTGGCGCGGCACAGATCGACGATGGCCTCGTCGGCCACCCGGTGCGAAAGCACCACCCCTCCCAGCCTCAATGCCGCGATGCGCATGGCATTGTCAGGCTGGTCGAAGGCCTTGGGCATGACGACCTGCGGGATACCGGCGCGCAACGCCTGGGCGGTGGTGCCAATGCCGCCGTGATGCACCAACAGGCGCGCGCGGGGCAGCAGCGCGCCGAGGTCCACATAGCGCCGGCACAGGATGTTTTCCGCCAGCCATTGCTCGTGCATTCCGGCGCTCAGGAATATGCCGGGCGCGGCCAGTGCGCGGCACACCTGGCTCGCCATGCGAAAGAAGGGCTGCGTGTCCGTCACACCGGTGCCCGGCGTGAACACCAGCGGTGGCCCGCGCGTCGCGATGAAGTCGCGCAACTCGGCGTCGAGCTCCCCGGCCGGCGTGAAGGCAAAGCCCGCAAAGCGGCAGTTAGCCGGCCAGTCGGCTTGCGGCATCGCAAACCACCGCGGACACAGCAGCAGCATCACATCCTCGGTGCGATTGGTTTCTCCCAGGCCCACCGGCCGCAGCCCGTGCGAGCGGCGGTAGGCATTCGTCACGCGCCGATAGCGCCCCAGCAGCTCCGTGGTGCGATAAATCAATGGGATGAGAGTGCTCCTGGCCAGCGCACCCCATCTGCCCTGCGCCAGTTTGGTCAGCGGCCAGGCCGGGCGCTGCACGGAGCGGATGGCCGATGGTTGCAGTGCAATCCGGATGTGCCGCAGCCCTAACTTCTCCGCCGCACATTGCGCACCGAGCATGCCCGCCTTGAACAGCACCACGACCCTGGCGCCGCGCACCACGCGCTGCTCGATGTAGCGGAAAGACTCGTGGAAGGACGGCAACACATTGCTGTGGAAAAACGCGAAGTTATCGCGACCACTTTGCGGTGGATCGCGCGGGGCGATGGCCACGAATGCGGCACCGCAGGCCGCGACCTGCTCCCGCCAATGCTCGTTGGAAAGAATCGTGACGCGATGTCCGCGCGCCGCCAAGGCCGAGCCGATCGCCAGGAAAGGCGAGATATCTCCTTGAGTTCCCAAAGTACAGAGCACGAATTCGCGCTCGCGGTTCAGCGTGGACATACGACCTCCATACGCTGCTGTCACGAAAAGTAGTTTGCTGACAGATACGGCCTTACTACTGGAGCAACGGCGAGGGATCGCATGGCAGGGAATGGCGTGAAAGAACTTGCGCGCGATGGAACGCCAGGCGGTGTTACCGCATCTGCAACTTTCGTCCCGCCTGATGTCCTGTCGCTCGGACTCGAGCCATTGGACACGCCGCTGGTCATCGGCCAGCGCGGACTTGCAGAGCTGCTCGGCGATCTCGCGGTGGCGACCGACGACCTGAGCTCATGAGCGGAGGAAACTCGATGGCGGTACTGATCGTTTCGATGCCCAACGACTATGAATCGGTCGCCGTTCAATGGGCCTTGCGCAAGCTCGGCACGGAGTGCGACGTCCTCTACACCTGCGATCTGGCGGGCGGCGCCGAATGGTCGTATCGCCTGGATGCGCCCGACAGGCTCGACACCGATTTTCGCGGCACGAGCAGGCACTTCGATTTTCAGCGCTACTCGACCGTCTGGATGCGCCGGCCCAATATCGTCGTCCCAAGGCCGGCGCTCACCGACCGCTTCGAGCAATCCGCCGCCGAACGCGACTGCTCGCAATTCATGCGTTCGATGTTCGCGCGTATCGAGCGCGGCAAATTCGTCGCCAGCCACTTCGGCGCCACGCGCACCTGCACCTCCAAGCCATTCCAGTTCAGCGTTGCACGCGAGGTCGGTCTGCCGCTGCCGCCAACGCTCATCAGCAACTCACCGCAGCGCATCCTGCGCTTCTTCCATGAGCACGGCGGGCGGATGGTCTACAAGCCGCTGACCGCCAATGCCTTTCTGCTCGCCGACGGCAACACCACATTCGCGCCCACTACCCTCATCGAGGACGAGGCGCTGCTGCACGACAGCGATCTGATTTCCTCGCCGGGCATCTGCCAGGCCGTCATCGAGAAGGCGGCCGAGGTCCGCGTCACCATCCTCGGGCGCAGTGTATTCGCCCTCGAAAAATCATTTCCGCACCGTTCCACCGCGTTGCATGTCGACTGGCGCGGTATGTACACCGGCGCTGTCTTCCGGGAGCACACCCTGCCCGCGCCCCTCATCGAGCAGAGCGTGCGCCTGTTGCGCGAGCTCGGCCTGGTCATGGGCATGTTCGATTTCATCCTGGATCGCGAAGGCAACTACCACTTCCTCGAAGTCAACCCGCAAGGGCAATTTCTGTGGGCGGACCAGCTCGCGGGCATTCAGTTGAACCAGCTCGAAGGCATGGCGCAGTTCCTGCTGTCGAGGGATCCCGACTTCCGCTATGCGCGCGAGGATCGCGTGTCTTGCGCCGCCTTCGATTCGCACGGAAATCGGGAAGAGCTGCGCGCGCGCGAGCAGGCGGAACATTTCGGCGACGTACTCACCTTTCAGCATGGCGCAGTGAGCTTCCCCGTTTACATACCGTTCGCGTTGTCGCCGCAAGCCATAGCCGCGCAGGTCGAGAGCGTCGCACCCATGTCCGCCGGTGGAATTTCGTCCACTGCCTAGGCAGTGGACGGACAACGTGGGCGGGAATCTTCTACCGCCGCATCATCATGTGAAAACCAAGGAGAGAACATGTCATTGCTTCAAAAGACCATTGCTGAGCTGCGTGAGCTGCAGCACGAGGAAATCGAACTCGTCGGTGGCGGCGGCGGCCCGACGGGGGAGTCGACCTATTGCCCCTCGTCCTCGTGGATACAGACGCCCGTGGGTCCGAGCTTCGTCAACGACGACGGCAGCGGCGACAGCTCGCCGGACTGGGCTTTCTAGTCGTGCCCTGACGGCATCGGGGCGGAAGCGCTCCGATGCCGTCTTGCCTCCGAGTCAATGCCCGTGAGGGCGCGATGTCAGCGCGGATGGCGATTGCGCCACGCCGGATATTCCTCGTTCAACAGCGCCGCGGGCCAGGTTCCGAACCACGAGTAGCCGCTGCGACGCTCGGGATGTATCTCCGAATAGTTCTTCACGCGCACGCTGTCCCGGTTCGCGAGCACGATGCTGTTGTCGTCGAGATCGTAGAAGCGCGCCCATAACGGCGGTGCGTTGGCGTCGTCCACCAGTCGGTAGTCGAATGTCGCAAGGTGGTACTGATACTGGACCGGTTTCTCCAGCATCACTTTCTCGAGCCTGACTCCGCTGACTTGCGAACGACGCAGCCAGTCGACAGCACTTT
>DASQJS010000443.1:0-14159 GCA_035630995.1 Steroidobacteraceae bacterium
CGCGAGCATTCCATCAGGGAGCTCTGTTCTTGATGCGGTGCCGCGTAGATAGGTCCCGCAATAGTCCCCTGGTCCGATGTTCCGGATTTCCCACGGCGAGATGATCCACCTTCGGTACGGGAACTATGAGCGCTCGCTCTATTCTTACGAGCATGACGCCACGGGGATCCGCCTGAGGAGAACGAAAATGGGACTGGTCACGGACGATCTCACGAGTTTGCTCACCGACCCGAAAGAAGAGACCGAAGAAAACCCATTTGGGGTCGGCTTCTCCTCCGCGACGCGAACAACGATGCAATCACGCTGGCATCACGCCGTGTACCGACTTCGGAAATGGCTGAGGACCACTCTCACGGCTCACGGCGAACACGGGGACGGCCTCACGCGTTGAGGACCGCCCCCGTGTCTTTCACGGTGCGATAAACAGGTCCGTCGAGTTCGGCATGGTCGGCGTGTCATCGTCGATGCTGCGCACGAAGGCGAGCAGGTCGGCGAGATCCTGAGCAGGCAACGTACTGGCGATGGTCGCGGGCGCGTCGCCTAGCCGGTGGCGCGCTGCCACATCCTCGAGCGTGTGCGAGCTGCCGTCGTGGAAGTACGGTCCTGAGTAGGTCACACCCAGCAACGACGGGCTGTTGAAGCCGCCTGCGCCCAATGACGGGAAGCCCTGCGTGGTCTGGCCATCCACCGCCGCGGCACCGCGAAGCTCGATCGGGCTCGCCACGTTGAACGAACCCACATTGTCGAGCATCAGCAGCCTGCCTTTTCCGTCACGAATCACGCTAACTACCTGCGGCCCGGCCAGCTCGACACCGGCGTCGTTCTTCGGAGGGCCACCGTTGAAGAATGCCGGCCCTACCGGGTCCGCCTGCAGCAGTGGGTTGTCCAGGTACAAGCCCTTGGTGCGGCTCTTGGTCCATTTGGCACCGCCATGGCAACCGGCGCAGTAGGTGAGAAATGTCGCGCGACCGTTGGTTTCCGTATTGCCTGCGATCGCCGGCATGATGGGTGCACGCACCGTGGCCACCCATTCACTCATTGCGTCGAGAGAATCGCTTATGCCCTTGGTAGGACCGTGGTTGAACACCTGCGTGGTCTTGTTGGCTCCATCCACGTCCGTGGCGAAGCCGACGCCGCCCTGGATGCCACGCGCGTTGTTGTTGAAGTCCGTGTTGGAGCCGCGCACCGCACTCCAGTTGAGGATGCGCTGGTCGTCGAGATTGTTGCGCGCGAACGTGCCTTCGAGCGGAATGGTCTGGCGCGGGCCGGTCTCGAAGATCCATGTCACGTTGTCGGCATGGCCGTCGTCGTGGCAGGAAGCGCAGCTCGACCACGCGTTGTTCGACGCCTTGCCGCGATGGGCCAGCGGGTTGATGTCGCGCAGCGCCACGTCGAATTGCCCGTCGCCGTTGTTGTCGAGCTTGTCAGGGATGCCGAGCGCCGTGAAGAAGGCCAGCTTGCCGACCAGGTTGCGATGCGCCTGCGTACCGGGCGCGGGTGGCGCACTCGATTCGATGTCACGCGCGATCACGGTGTTGTCCTGGAGATTCAGCACGGAGATGGATGTGTTCAGCTCGTTGTTGACGTACGCGCGCAAACCGCTGCGCGCCATGACCACGCCACTCGGCAGGTTGCCGGTCTGGAAGCGGCGCGCCACGTTGTTGGCGTCGAGCGTCGTGAGTTTGAAGTCGGTGCCGAGGGTCGCGCGAATCACGTAGTTGCCACCGCGACTCACGATGAGGAAGTCCCGGCCGCGCTTGTCGGCGTCGATGGCGACGATGTCATTGAGGAACAATTTGTCGAGCGAGGTCGTGGGCGATGCCGGCGTGGCTTCCTTCGGCACATAGGTGTTGAGGTTCACGGAGAACGGCGTTTCCTCGTTGATCACCGTGCTCAGCACACCGACGAGCGCCTGCACGTTGGTGTTGAAGTTCACGGGCGGCTCGGGCTGCGCGCCGACGTTCGGCACGTAGAGATTCGGACCACGCAGCAGCGCGCCGAACAACATGTTCGGGTAAGCGTTCTGCGCGACGCGGCCGATGGGTCCCGTCGCCTCGATGTTCGTGGAGGTTACGTCCGGGCAGAACGTTTCCTTGGTGAGTTGCGCGGCGCCAGTGCCATTGTTGCCATCCGGGCCGCTGTTGAAGTATTTCACGGTCCCCGCAATCTCGAGCGCGGAGCGCGTCAGCCTGCAGAAATTGCGCCGGTCGGCAGTGAAGCCGGAAGCCATCGGCTTCAACAGCAGGCGCGTGAGCGTGGCGCCGGTGCCCGCGTTGATGATGGCTTCGCCCACCCGGAACGAAGTGACAACGCCTTGCTTCGCGTCGTCGAATCCATCGGGCCGCGCCGGGTCGATGACTTCACCGAAAAGCTGCGTGACATACACGCGCTCGTCGTTGTCGTTCTTGTCGCCATCGTTGCTGATGGCGACCGCGTAGGGATTGCCACCGACGTGGATGCTGGCCACCACTTCGTTATTGGACAGGCGAACCACCGCCACCTCGCCCACGGTATTCTCCGCGATGAAGGCATAGGCCCCGTTGGGAGTGATCGCAATGCCGCGCGGTTCGACGCCGACATGGATCGCCGCGCCCATCGCCACCGGCGTGTTTGCCGTGAGATCGATGACGCTCATGGTGCCGTCGACCGCGTTGGTGACATACGCACGGCTGTCGTTCGGAGCAATCGCCACGAAACGCGGCTCCTTGCCCACGGGGATTTCGGCCAGGAGCTGCGCGGCATCGCTGCCATCGGTATTGCGTACGCGGATCACCGAGACGCTGGCCTTCTGGCGATTCACCACGACCGCGCGAGTGTCATCGCTGGTGAGGGCGATGCTCGAGGATCGCGACTGTCGAAACAGCAATTGGTAACGCACCAACGCTTCGTCGACGCCGACGAGCGGGCGATTGAGCGCCGTGGCGAGCCCGGCAATCGTTGCGTCCGCGGCGAAGGCGGTGGCGCTGGCCGCGAAATCCAGCGTTTTCGTGCCGGTGACTGCGGCGCTGATGGCGGTGTTGGCCGCCGCGTCGATCTGAAATCCGTCGGTGGTGTCACCATTCGAGTCGAGCAGCACCATCAGGCGCAGGAGATTCGCCAGATAGGCGTCACCATTCGCTGCGCGCACTTCGTCGAGATCCTGAAGACTGAAGGAAAGCGCCCCGGTGGTGTAAGTCGGTGCCGCGCTGCCGATGAGGATTCGGTTGGCCGTGCCACCGGCGAGGAAATCGATCTTGCGTCCTTCGACGAACTGGAATTTGCCGGCGCCGTCGGTGACACCTTCACCGACTCCTGTCACGCTGAATCGCAGGCCCGACACCGTATCGTCAACGAACTGCGCATCGCGGAACACCGGGGCGGGCGGGGCGGGCGGCGGCGCATCTCCGCCATCGTCTCCATAACCGCCACCACCGCAGGCGACGACCAGTGCCGCGGTCGCTGCCTGCAGCAGCAGTCCTTTCACGACGCGCATCCTGCGCGAACCCTTCGGCAACGTCCCTGCGTTCATAGAGTCTCCGACAATCCAAGTTGTAGTCGGTGATAAGTGGCGGCAGTTGCCCGCACGGTTTCAATTGAACGGAAAAGAAAAAGGCGCCGAAGCGCCTTTTTCCAGGAACCATTCGGGCGCGTCGGGAAACGCGCCGCGCGGTTTTCAGTTTCTGCGCATGATGCGATTCATGCGTGCCGCTGGCCTCGAGACCCACAGGCTGCGATCGGGTGCATTCTGGAACGACGTCTTTGTCAGGCGCGGATCAGAAGCACCGCTGGCAGCCGGACAGGCGGCGGCACTGTTGTTGCTTGCGCGCAATGCCAGCGCGGCGGCGGTTCGCTGCTCCAGCGGGTCGAACAGCTCGTGCGAGAAATCGTCGGCGACCGAGCAACCAGGCACCGTGGTGCCGATGTTCGCCGTGGTGTTTGCCGGCGAGAAGCCGTCGGTGTAGTCGCCGAAGTTGGCGGCATTCTCACCGCGGAACTGGATGCTGAAGTAGGTAGTTCCACAGTTGTCGGTGGGATAGAAGCCATACGGCTTGCCGCAGGTGGTGGAACCGATCTGGTACACCGTGACACCGACGCCGCGCAGGCTGTTGATGACCGACTCGCTCGCCGAGCAGGTGCCCGAACCCGTGATCACGTAGACACGGCCCAGGTTGAGTGTCGGTAGCGGTGTGTTCGCCGCCAGCGAAGGGTCGAAGCCCAGCGATCTGTTATGGAACGGGGTCGGCACGATGGTCTCGCCGGTCACCGGATTGATCGACGGGTACTTGGAATTGAACACCAGCTTCTCGAAGGTGCGGCCATTGGTCAGCGTGGTGTTGCCGACCATGTAGGCGAGTTCGCTGGCGATGTCGAGGTAGCCGCCACCGTTGTAGCGCATGTCGATGATCAGATCGTCGACCTGCGCGTCGACCATGTCGCTGATGGCGTCGAAGAGCCAGCCTTCGGCGGTGGCGATGTGATCGTTGAACAGGATGTAACCCACGTCACCCGTGGGCGTATTGAAAACGGTCCAGTCCGGCACGGGATCCGTGGCGATGAACGCGGGGGTGATCGTCACCGTACGTTGTGTGCCGGCGACGTTCTGCACGACGAAGGTATGGGCCTGGGTATCGTTGTCCGGGAACAGGCCGGAATTCAGCGCATCGACCACGGCTTGAGTGTTGCCGTTGACGGCGTCCTCGCCATCCACCTGAATAATCTTGTCGCCGCGAAACAGGACGCCTTCGGCGGGCGTCGAGCCCTGGATGAAGGCCACCACGATATTGCGCGGCGGCGAGGGGGCGAGGATTTCGAAAAGGGCGCCGTAGCTGGCCACTTCCTCACCCTGCGACAGCGCCTGCCAGTCGTCCGTGTCGTAGGTGAAGTGAAACTTGTCCTTGGGCTGACCCGAAGACGTGACGGCGTTGGTCTTCAGCAGGTCGAAATAGGCGGGCGTGGGGTAGGACTCCGGATTCGGGTAATTGACTTCGCTGAACCATAGGTACGTGTCGTTCGTCCACGAGCGCAGCCAGTTGTTCTCATCCGTGCTCGTTCCCGGCACGTCGGTGGTGCCCGGCCTCGGGGCTACGCACATCTGGTCGAAGTTCGAAGCCGGCAGGAAGGTGCCCGAGCTGCCACTGCCACTGCCGCCGCTGCCGCCACCGTTGGCGTTACTTCCGTTCCAGTCGGGGGCTTGCCCGACGTCTTCGACCTGGAAAGGTTCGTCACTGCCGCACGCAGCCAGCGCGGCGAACAGGGGGAATAGTAAAACCCTGAATTTGGAGTGGCTTTTCACGTGGCAATCCCTCAACGGCAAGCTTTTTGAATACCAATGGAGCGCAATATGCACTTTGTTAAGCAAACAACAAAGCGTCGCGCCCAAGCTACGCTCCACGTCTCGTTCTATGATGGTGACAGTCATGAATCGGCTCCTTCGACCGTTCGGACTGAAGTTAGGCCCCCTCCAGGCGGGGGCCACCTACTTTCCGTTGCATTTTCTCGCGGTGGGCATCGGCCTTACGGTCCTCAGTGCGCCCGAGGGAGTAGGCGTGTTCTGGCCCGCGGCCGGCAGCCTGTTCGCGTTCCTGTTGCTTTATCCAGCCCGTTATTGGGGCGCACTTTTCATCACCAGCTACGTCGCGGAGCTGCTGGCCCACACCCTGCTCGCACCGGAACTGCCCTTTTCCGGCGCGGGGCTGCTGTTTCCCGTGAAGTTCGCGGCGGCGCTGGTCGGCGTCGGGATCATGCAAGTTGCGGTGCGCGGGCCGATTTCCTTCGCGCGGTTGCGTCACGTACTCATCTTTACCGGGGCGGCCCTGTTTTCAACGCTGTTGTGCGCCGTCGTCGCGATTGCGTTGCGCGGCGACCTGTCTTTCGGCGAACGCGCGTACTGGCTGGCGGTGCAAAGCTGGTGGATCGGCGATTTCCTGGGCGCACTCATCATCACCCCCATGGTACTGACCGTGGGCTTCCACGGCTTTGCGCTGGGGGTCCACGCGCGCGGCGGACGCGCCGCAACGCTGTCCGCATTCGGCGTGTTGCTGGCGATGTTGCTCGCAGTGTTCCTGCGCAAGCCCGGGGCGCTTTCTTCGCCATTGGACGTGCCCTACATCGTCTATCCCGTGCTGGTGTGGATCGCGATGCTGAGCGGCCCGCGACGCACCGCGCTGGCCGCGGGCATCACCGTCGCCATTGCGTCGGTTGCCACCACGCGCGGGTTCGGGCCATTCGACAGTCCGTACCAGCTGCAAACATTCCTGGCGCTGTGCGTATTGCCCGTGTTGCTGCTGCAGGCGGTGATGGCCGAGCGCGACTACGCGATAGAGAAGGCGCGCACCAGTGACGAGCGTTATCGCGCCTTCATCGCCAACAGTTCCGAGGCTATTTTCCGCTGTGAGCTTGCCGAACCCATGCCGGTCACGTTATCGGCCGACGATCAGGTCGGTTGGGTGCGCAAACACGGCGTCGTTGCCGAGTGCAACACCGCGTTCATGGTGGCGCTCGGTGTCAAGGACGCGCAGAACCCGGTGGTCGGCACGCGTCTCGGTGATCATCCGACCTGGTCGAAGGTCTATATCGAGCGCATCCGCGAAGCCATTCGCAACGGCTACCAGGTGCGCAACATCGAGCATGTGGTTCACGGGCCTTACGGACTCGACCGCGTGCTGCTCATCTCGATGATCGGCATCGTCGACAGCGGACATGTGCTGCGTTTCTGGGGCAGCGGCCGCGACGTAACCGCGATGCGCGAGGCGGAAGCCGCGCTCGCCCAGCACGACGCGCAGTTGCGCGCGCTGGCCACGGAAATCACGCTGGCTGAAGAGCGCGCGCGCCGCAAGCTGGCGAGCGAACTGCACGATGGACCGGCCCAGAACCTCATGGGCCTCGGAATGCAACTCGCAGAGATCAAGCGCGGCATCGACGACCGCCACCTGTTGCAACGAATGGAAGAGGCAGAACAAGTGCTCGCGGATACCACCTTGCAGACGCGAACGCTGATGCTGGAGCTGGCGCCTCCGGGCCTGCACGAGAGCGGACTGCTCGAAGCATTGCGCTGGCTGGCCGATCGCGTCTCCAAGCAGCAGCGACTGCTGGTTGCGGTGGAAGACGATGGCAATCCCAAGCCACTGGAAGACCAGGTGACCGTGCTGCTGTTCCAGACCGTGCGGGAACTGCTGCAGAACGTGGTCAAGCATGCGCGCTCCAAGCGAGCCACGGTGCGCTGCGCCGTAAACAACGACGTGCTGTCGCTCGACGTCATCGACCCGGGTGTCGGATTCGAAGTGCATTCCATCGATCGGCTGCCCACGCGCCAGGGTGGTTTTGGACTGTTCAACATCCGCGAACGCCTGAAACTCATGGGCGGCAGCATCGACATCCATTCCATCGTGGGCGAAGGCACCACGGTGCGGATCCGCGTGCCGCTCAAGTCGCAGCACGGCTTGTTCGATGAGGCGCTGCGGGCCTGAGGGCAACAAGGAAGTGCCATGCTCATCGAACGCATCTGGGCGGCGAATTCGCTGCGCAATTTCCACTACCTCATCGCCTGCGCCGAAACCGGCGAGGCGCTGATCGTCGATCCATTGAACGCCGCGCAGTGCCTGGCGTCGGCGCGGGCCCGCGGCTTCGACATCAGGCAGGTCCTGAATACGCATGAGCACCGCGATCACACCGATGGCAACGCCGGAGTCGTCGCCGCCACACGCGCACGTGTGCTGTCGCATGCCGACGCTGCCAACGTCATCGGCGGTGTAGATAGAGGCCTGGCGCGTGGCGATGTCATCAAGGTGGGTCGTACCGTCGAGCTCGAGGTGCTCGACACGCCCGGGCATACGCGCTCGCACGTCTGCCTGCTGGCACACGGGGACGCTCCCGCGCTGTTCTGCGGCGACACGCTGTTCAACGCCGGCGCCGGCAACTGCCACAACGGCGGCGATCCCGGCCTGCTCTACGAGACTTTCGTGAACCAGCTTGCGAGGCTGCCGGACATCACGCGCGTATTTCCGGGGCACGAATACATGGCACGCAACCTGGCATTCACGCTGGACCGTGAGCCCGGCAATGCCGATGCCGCGAAGGCCCTGCCGATGGCGAAATCTCAACAGCCGGAAGACGCCCGCATCACGACGCTGGGTGAAGAAAAGCGCGTGAATGCTTTCCTGCGATTGCAGAACCCGGAGATCATCGCGCGGCTGCGCGAAAGATTCCCCGAGATCGGCGAGAAGCCGGACGCGCGTACCGTGTTCGTGCGCCTGCGCGAGCTGCGCAACAGCTGGTAGCTAGTCTTCGGCCGCGCCGCGCGCCTTGTCGATGATGGCGGCAAGTTCCGGATCGACCGGCATCGGGCGAACCGCACTCACGCTGGTGCCGCCGGTGTTTCCCGCGGGCACGAGACCGATGAACGTCTTGGTGGCCGCGCCCACGATGCGTAGCAGCTGGCCCGCGAATTCCCGCGCGTCGCGATGCCGCCAGGCCCAGCGCAACATGTGCCAGTGCACGCGCACGTGCTCGCGAGTGGAACCCTGCCCGAGAACGTGAGCTCGTTCGAGGTGCGTGAATCCGTTCTGCGAATCCTGCGTCGCTGCACGCAGCTCGGCATCGACGTGCGGGCGGATGTTCTCGGCGAAACTGCTCATGTATTGCTCCTCACGCCCGGAACTCGCCGCGGCCTTCCGGGTATTGCTGTTCCCAGTTGCGGCCGTCGATGGGCCGGATCTTCATGCCGGTAACCGTCGGCGAGTCGATGCAGCGCGCGTTGACGCTGAACCCATCCGGATGCGAGCGCGGCACGTAAAACGGCTTGATGCCGCAGGTCGCGCAGAAGAGATGTTTCGCGGTGCCGGTGTTGAAGGTGTAGGTCGTCAGCGCGTCCGCGCCTTTCGTGATGCGAAAGCGATCGGCCGTCACGATGAGGTGCAGGTAGCCGGTGCGCGCGCACATGGAGCAATTGCAGTCGTCGATGGAAAGCTCCGCCGGCGCGTCGACTTCGAAGCGCACGCGGCCACAGTGGCATCCGCCGGAATGCGTGATCATCGGAGCTTCCTCGTGAGCCAGGGAGCGAAGAACAGGAACCCTAGGCCGGCAACCATGTATCCACCTCGCCCCGGATCGTAGTCGGCCAGGATGTGCGCCCAGCTCATGCCCGTTGCACGCCCGAGCGCGAATTCAAACACCAGCGTGAGTATGACCCAGAGTGCGCCCACCTTGAGCTGCTGGCGAAAAGTCGTCGCACCCATCCAGCGCGCAGTGAGCCACGCGATGACGAAGATGATGACGCAGCCCACCAGCACGCCGATCTGACGCGCACGCAGACCGCCGATGACCGGTGCGATGAAGAGCTCGCGGACCACGCCATGGCCCGTTTCGGCGAGCATGATCAACATCCACACGAGGGTGGCTCGCGTCCACATTGGCGCCGCTAATTCGCCGCTTCGTAGTCGAGCGTCCATTGCATGGCATCCGCAGCTCCGGCGTCGGTGGGGCGCGCACGGCCACGCAGCTGGGCGATGATTTTCTCGCGCTGTTCGCGGCTGCGGTTTTGCGCCAGCTTCCACTTCACCTTGCGCGCGCGCACGTGCAGGGTGAGCGCGGAGATTTCCTTGAATGGGCCGCGATACATCGCGTGTTCGGTGGTCTCCGGCGTGTGGCCGGTGGGTTGATAGTGCGCCATGAGTCGGCGCTGCTGCGCGGCCAGCACCTCGGCGTCCTCGGACACCTCGGCCTCGCACTCGAAAATCACGGTGCGGTGATAGGCGGTCGCGAACATGGCATTGGTGGGGTGTATCCAGGTCGAGGGTATGGTCCCGTGCATCTCATCCACCTCGAACACGCACTTTTTGTTCGTGAGCAGGTCTTTGAGCTGCTCGTCGGAGCGATGCAGGTGTATCTCGATCGCCTCGCCCAGGAACAGGAATGGGTAGAGCCCGATGTGTGGTTGGCCATCGGCGCTGACGGTGACGAAATGGCCCAGCTCCTGTTTGCTGACGAAAGCGCGCAGGGTTTCTTCGGGAACGTTTGCGTAGTAGTCGTAGAAAATCATGGGCGCATCTTAGTTGCCGCGCCCCACGCCAGACAGAGCCACCCGGCCAGAAACGCCAGGCCACCTAGCGGTGTGATCGCGCCGAGCCAGCGCGAACCGGTGATCGCCAGCAGATAGAGGCTGCCGGAGAACACCGCAATGCCGGCGACAAACAACCATCCGGCGAAAACGAACGCCCGGGATTGCCAGCGCGCCCAACCCCACGAGGCCGCGCACAACGCGAACACGTGATACATCTGGTAGCGCACGCCGGTTTCGAACACCGCGAGCAGGTCGGGCGGCAGACTGGCCTTGAGCGCGTGGGCCGCAAATGCCCCGATCGCCACGCCCAGAAATCCGGCGACGCCCGCGCATATATAGAAGAGTCGGTCCAAATGGCCGCTCAGGCCTTTTTCCCGTCGTAATGATGCACCGGCACCTTGTCGAACTCGAAGTCGTTCAGGCAACGGATGTTGATGGCGGCCGTGGCGACACCCTTGGGATCGGTGCCCTCGCCGAACGGCAGGATGCCGCAGTGCCTGCAGAACCGGTGTTTGATGACGTGTTTGTTGAATGTGTAGCTGGTGAGTTCCGACTCACCCGTGACCTTCATCTGCTCTCGCTGCACGAACCACAGCAACGAGCCGCGCTTCGAGCAGATGGAGCAGTTGCAGGACACCGCTCCGGTGATCTCACCTTCGACTTCGAAGGCGACCTTGCCGCAGTGGCAGCTTCCTCGATATTTCATGTCAAATCCTCACCGGTGAAAGTAGATTGGCGTCGCGCGCGAGCTGCCAGCGCCCGCCGGTCTTGCGAAATACGGAAAGCGTGTGGCCGGCGCGCTGGGTCACCTTTCCATCGGACATCGTCATTTCGACATTGAGCCTGCTCCACATGTAGGCGAAGTTGCCGGAGACCTGGACTTCCTGGATTTCGCTGTGGCCGTCGATTTTCGGCATGGGGGCGCCCGTGACCGAAGGCTTCAGCGCCGCGGCGAAATGCTCCTTGCCGAAGGGTTCCTGCCCGGTGACGAGGAACACCACATCGTCGGTCATCAGGGTCAGCACCGTGGCGATGTCTCCGGCCCTGGTCGCCGACATCCAGGTGGCCACGAGTTCGCGGATCTGCTGCTCGTCGGAACTCACGCGTTCACCTATTGAGGCTTGCGCGGTTTTTCCTCGGGGGGCGGGCCGACCATGATGACTGTCTCAGCCATAATCGGCGCCGCCACTGCCGAGTAGGTGAAGTTACCGCCGGTCGCGCCACGCGGCCCACGACCACCCCGCCGCGTCACCATTTGCTCGCGCATTTCCTTCTGCCATTGCTGGTAGTCGGCGTAGGCCGTCATCTGTTCGGTATCGAGGACGCTGCGTGCCGCGGCATTCACGCGTTCGTTGTAATCGTTCTGCCATTCCGAGTACGCCTTGGTGTACTCCTCGGGCGTGGTGCTGTCGGACATCTGCGGCATCGGAATACGTTTGCGCTCCTCGATCAGCGCCGCGAGCATGCGCTTCTGTTGTTCTTCGCTGAGGCTGGCGTCGGCGCCATCGAGCTGACGCGTGAGCTGCTCCATCTCCTGTCGGGCCGGAATCGTTTCCTGGTAATCGCGCAGCGCCGCGGCTTTGGAGGCGCCCAGAAAGTTGTCGATTTCCGTCTGGCTTTCACGGCGTGCTTCGTCCCTCTGGCGTAATCGCTCGGCCTGATCGACGTTCGTTCCGCGCATGCTTTCGAAGTTCACGACCTGCTGGTCGGTGAGCATGTCGATGAGCCTGCTCGTGTCTTCCTTGTTGAGGCCGAGCTTTTCGCCGATATCCGCGTACAGGCGCTTGTTGTTGGCGCGCAGGTTGGTGCGCATCATCTTCTCGAAAGCTTCGCTGCGCGGGGGCGGCGCGCCGAATGACACCGCCTCGGTGACTTCGGTTTTTGGTTCGCCCTTTTCGGCTGCAGGCGGCGGTGGGCCCATCGCCATTTCTCCCTGCGCCATCGCGACGCCGCCGAACTGTCCGGTCATCGCAATGCGTTGTTCCCGCGCCTTTTCGAGTTCGGCGATGCGCGCGTTGAGGGAGGCCATGGTTTCGGCGGTCTTGTCAGCCAGGGCACGCTCTTCTTTGAGCTGTACCGACAGATAAATGGTGCTGGCACCAAAGGCGATGGCGCCAATAGCCAAACCCAGCGCGGATAATTTCATTGTTATCTCCCTTGCTCCCGGAGCATGACGCCATTGTCCGCGATCGGTGCCGGGCCGGGAAACCGGGAAAACTCCACATGCCCGGCCCACCGAACTCACTTCGTCAAATTGTTGGACTCCAATCCGGTCCTGCGCCTACCCCTGCTGGGCCAGCAGCAGGTCGAGGTATGCGCCGTCGATCAACTGCGAGGGCTGAATTCCGAGGTGATCCATGAGGTCACTCGCTTCGCGAATTCCCGTTTCCGGGGACTCGTCATCCACCAGCATGACTTCGAGCTCGAGAAAATGGCCCAGGCCCTCGACTCGGTCCAGGTGAACGCGGGTACGTCCAACCAGGAAGAGAGTGCGGTACTTGCGGATGCGACCGATTTGTCCGTAGGCCAGCGATAGCGATTCACGAAGCGTCTCGGGTGATGAAGTGGGGGACCGTAGATAAAAAGACTCTTTGGGCCCCGCCTGGTTCACTCGCCGGTAGAAAATGAGCTCACCCGCGTCGTTCGAGAAGGCGCGGAGCTTCAGGCGACCGTTGGCGCAGTTGAAAAAGGTGTCGTCCTGGGCGATTTCGATCGGCCCCTCCGTGGCCAGCCCGGCCACTTTCGGGGTGATCAGCGCGACATTCTCGATGCGCGCCTTGATCTCGATGTTGCGGGCCATACCGCCAACGCGCCGTTACAGCTTGAAACGCACGCCGCCGCTGGCCCGCGGGAGCTCATTCGCCCTGAGCGCCGCATCCATCGAGAGCCGGCCGGCCCCGTAGGTCGCCAGATACAGGCCGATCACGATGAGGCAGCCGGACGGAAATATGCCGCGCATGCCGCCGAGGCGATCGACCATCGCAATGGCAATCGCGAAGTGAACGACGCAGACGATTCCGGCCCAGCGTGTGAACAGTCCGAGCACGAACCCCAGGCCGATGGCCAGCTGAAGGTAAACCGAGACCGGTGCAAGGATTTTGGGGCTCAAGAACCCGTGTTTCGCGAGAAACGACGCGAACTCCTGCATGCGCGCGCTATCGGTAATGTTGTCCCAGACACCCCAGATCAGGAACAGGCCGACGAACAGGCGCATCAGCAGAAGAGCGAAGTCGGAATAGCGCTGCGCGGAATTCAGGTACAGCAACTTCCGCATGAGTCCTCACGTGCCCGGAAATGATGATCAGGCGCGGAAGACTAACGGTACGGGGCGCGACAACCAATAGTTGTCGCACCCGTGTGACGAAGCCGTCGCCGCGTGGCGACGTCTAACCGGTTTTTGGACCGCTATAGGCCCGTTCGACACGCGCCACTCGCGTCTCGAAGTGCTCGTACCACTTGCGATGGCCGGTCGCCTGGGCGACGCGATGTTCCGCATTGGCCTTCCAGGCGGAGATGGCTTCGAGCGACGCCCAGTACGAAACGGTGATGCCGAGGCCGTCGGCGCCCCGCGCGCTTTCTACCCCGAGGAACCCCGGTTGCTGCGAAGCGAGCTCGACCATGCGATCGGCCATGGCACCGTAGCCTTCATCCACCGCCGTGCGCGTGGAGGTGAAAATGCACGCGTAGTACGGCGGCTCGGGAGTCCGGGCAAAAGCCTTATCGTTTGACATTGAGGTGCTCATTTCGGCCGGGCGAGCAAAGGCACGTAATTCGGCTGTGCCGCTACGCGCCCTAACCACTCACGCAGGTTGGGATAGGTCTCGAGATTGTGGCCACCGTCCTCGGCCACGTGCGTGTAGGCGTACAGCGCGATGTCGGCGATGCTGTAGCGTTCGTTCACGAAGAACTGCCGTGTCGACAGGTGCTGCTCCATGACGGCGAATGCGGCACGGCCCTTGGCGAGGCGTTCCGGCAACTCGGAGCGGCGCGGATGATCCGCGGCGAAATGCCGGCAGATGTACCGCGGCGTGGCCACGTACGGCTCGTGGCTGTACTGCTCGAAGAACATCCACTGCAGCACCTGCGCGCGGCCGAGCTGGGTCGCCGGCACGAAGCGCGATCC
>DASQJS010000444.1:0-6260 GCA_035630995.1 Steroidobacteraceae bacterium
TACAAAGCCACCAACAAAGACGCCTTGTGAGGAGCTGACCCAATGGATCGCGAACAAGGTATCAAGTTGATGCAGGACCTTCTGCGTCGCGTCGTCGACAAGAAGGCCTCCGACCTGTTCATCACCGCGGGATTCCCGCCCGCGATCAAGATCGACGGCGAAGTGCGGCCGCAGTCCGAGCGTGCGCTGACCGGCGAACAGTCGGCGGTACTGGTCCGTTCCATCATGAACGACCGCCAGACCAAGGAATTCGACGCGACCAAGGAATGTAATTTCGCGATCGCGCCCCCCGGCATCGGTCGCTTCCGCGTAAACACCTTTGTGCAGCAGGGCCATACCGGCTGCGTCATCCGCCTCATCAACTCCAAGATCCCGACTCTCGAAGAACTCGAGCTGCCGCCCATTCTCAAAGAAGTCGTGCTTTCGAAACGCGTCCTCTGCATTCTCGTAGGCGGCACAGGCTCGGGTAAGTCGACCTCGCTCGCCGCGATGGTCGGCTATCGCAACGAAAAGACCCGTGGCCACATCGTGACCATCGAAGATCCGGTCGAATACGTGCACCAGCACAAGGGCTGCGTGATCACGCATCGCGAAGTGGGCGTCGACACCGAGAACTGGCACACCGCTCTGAAGAACACGCTGCGCCAGGCGCCGGACGTCATCCTGATCGGTGAAATCCGTGACCGCGAAACCATGGAATACGGCATTCAGTTCGCCGAAACCGGCCACCTGGTGCTCGCAACGCTGCACGCCAACAGCTCCAACCAGGCGCTCGATCGCATCATCAACTTCTTCCCCGACGAGCGGCGCGAACAGCTGCTCATGGATCTCTCGCTGAACATCCGCGCGCTGGTCTCGCAGCGCCTCGTGCCGCGCGAGGCGGGCGCCGGCCGCATCGCCGCGATGGAAATCATGCTGAATTCGCCGCTGATCCAGGACCTGATCTTCAAAGGCAAGGTCCAGGAGATCAAGGACGTCATGTCGCGCTCCAACCGCGTCGGCATGAAGACCTTCGACCAGGCGCTGTACGAACTGTACGAGCAGGGCTTCATTTCTTACGAAGACGCGCTGCGCAATGCCGATTCCAAGAATGAGCTGCGGCTGCGCATCAAGCTCGAGAGCAAGCGCGAGGTGAAGAACCTCGACGACGGCGGCACGCTGTCGATGGTCGACGAAGAACAACAGGGTCGGTCGTTCTAAACCGACGTAATCAAGAGCGGATATGCCGAAAGTGAACGAACAGTTCGTCGACACCATTGAGGTAAAGGAACCGGCGAGCGGCGCACCGATGGTGCTCAACACCCGGCCGCTGTTCAAACTCATGGTCGAACGCAAGGCCAGCGACCTGTTCTTCACTTCGAATTCGCCCATAAAAGTCAAAATCGAAGGCGCCATCCTGCCCATCAACAAGCAGGTGCTGACACCCGAGACCGTGCGCCAGGCGGCCTATGGCCTCATGACTCCCGACCAGCTCGAAAGCTTCAAGCGCGAGCTGGAAATCGACTTCGCCATCTCCGAGCCCGGTCTCGGTCGCTTCCGCGTCAACGTGTTCTACCAGCGCGGTTATCCGGCGATGGTGCTGCGCTACATCAGCGCCGACATGCCGAAGCTCGACCAGCTCGGGCTGCCCGAGATGTTCAAGGACCTCATCATGATGAAGCGCGGGCTCATCCTGATGGTGGGCGCCACCGGCTCGGGCAAGTCCACGTCCATCGCCGCGATGATCAACCACCGCAACGAGACCTCGTCGGATCACATCGTGACCATCGAGGACCCGATCGAATTCCTGCACACCAACAAGCGCTCGATCGTCAATCAGCGCGAGGTCGGCCTCGACACGAAGTCGTTCGCACGCGCGTTACGCGGCGTGATGCGTGCAGCTCCCGATGTCATCCTCATCGGCGAAATTCGCGACAAGGAGACCATGGAGGCGGCGATCACGCTTTCCGGCACCGGGCACCTTGTTCTGTCCACGCTTCACGCGAACAACAGCGCGGAGACGATGGATCGCATCATCAACATGTTTCCTCATGATCAGCACAAGCAGGTGTTCCTCGACCTGTCGCAGTACCTGCGCGCCATCCTCTCGCAGCGACTGGTCGTCGCCAAAGACGGCAAGCGCATGGCGGCCATCGAAGTCATGATCAACACGCCCTACATCAGCGAACTGGTGAAGAAGGGTGACGTTTCCGCGATCAAGGAAGCCATCGTTGCCAGCTCCGAGCGCGGCGTGCAGAGCTTCGATGTGGCGCTGCTGAACCTCTACAAGCAGAACCGCATCGAGCTCGAAGAAGCACTCATGAATGCGGACTCGCGTTCGAACCTCGAAGCCAAGATCAACTTCGGCTGAGCCTGGCGCGCCCGCGCTGACTGATCGCGCGTTTTCCTTCCGCGGTGAGTACCGTCCGATACAGCGAGCGGCAATCCTTTACGAAGCTGCGCGCGTCGTGACCGACGAACTCCAGCACCGGCCGGTGCTCGCGAAACACCACGCGTGCGGCGATTGCCAGGAGCGACCGGTGAGCCAGTTCCACCAGGCCACGCAGCCAGCGCGGTCGGGCTCCGCGCAGCGTACGCAGCAGCTCCGCCTCGTACCGTAAATGTACGGCCTCGTCGGCGCACATCTGACGGCAGATGGTTCGCAGGTACGTATTTTGAGTCGCGCGTCCGAGTGCCCGGTAATACACGAATCCAACCATCTCCGCGGTGACGAGGATGGTCACGGCGGTCTCGAATCCCGCGAGCCGGCGGATCTGCCGGAAAATGCTGTCCGTCCAGTTGCGCTGCTTGAGCACGATGCCATGCGCCAGCATGAACTCGCGCAGCTGCGCGGCATGGTGTTGCTCTTCGCGGATGAAGAGCTCGGTGACCAGGCCGAGCGCCGGGCACGAATGACGCGCGCCGAATTCACGCGCGAAACGCAGCAGCGTGCGTCCTTCGGATTGTTCGCCTAGCTGGAAAGTGCCGATGGAATCGGCGATGCGGGCGCGCTCTTCGCGCGTGAGCACGCTGTTGGGCGGTACGCGCGCCACGGCGAGGCGGGGCACGCGAGCTTCGAATTCACAGAGCCAGTAATTCCAGTCGAACATCGCGGACTCCCGGTTCGTCTCGACCCCGCATCGGAGTCTGGCAATGCCGGAGGCCGGAATGGTGATAAGTCAGGATGCAATTCGGGCAGATTGTGATCCGCCCCTCGTCCGATCGAAGAATGGACGCTTGACACGCGGACTTTAAGGCCTAGAATGCGCGCCCCTATGCATCCTAACTACCGCAATTCGTTTGCCCGCCCGGTGTTCGCCGCGGCGCTGAAACGCTTGATTCTCGCGAATCGGCGCAGCGCAACCGCGTGCGCGCTCCGCGACGCAGGCGAAACGGACGTTCTGATGCGTTAGCTCTTCGGTCAAATGGAGAGCGGCATTCAGGCAGCTCTCCGCAAGGACTCACACGAGGCCCCGGTCAGCTGCCGCTGATCGGGGCCTCGTCGTTTTGGCGGCGGGAACCCGGCCGGAAAACTTATTTGAGGATTCGGGGTGTGGCGAAAGCGACACCTCGTCAGGAGGTCTTTGTCCCGATTTTTCGCAGCGGTCCGGTGTCTAACCACCGGCTGGCGCGCTTTCACCTGGCAGCAGTCGTGATTGCGTGTGCCGCGAAACAGCGAGGCGATAACCACCACAAGCTAGCTCAGTGGGTAGAGCGACGGTTTATTCCGTTGGCCACGGGTTCGAATCCCGTGCTTGTAACCAGCTGTTAACTGGTTTGATGGAAGTGAAGAAGAAGCGGGGCGTGCCCTGCATCGAGGTGACCTGGCGATCCGGCGTGGAAGCGGATCGCAGCGCGCCCGGCGCCATGAGTTGCCGGTGAGCGCGGCGTCCGAAGTGCAGGACGCTTCCAAGGTTCACGCGCGCCGTATCGGCGCGCGCGGACGTGGAAGCTGAACGCATGGAAGGCGCCGCGCAGCCGGCAAACCGCTCCGGGGGTGTGGGTATCACCTCGACCTGTTGGATGCCGCCGCGGCAATGGGGCCGCGGCGGTGAGGTGGAAGGAAGGAGAAGGAAAATGCTGGGTTTGAAGCGATTGTCGGTGGCGCAGTACGAGCGTGCGCTGGTGTTCCGCGAGCGCAGCCTCGAGCGTGTGCTCACTCGCGGCGTGTATTGGCTGTGGGATCCGATGGCGCGTCTCACGGTGCAGGTCTATGACGCAACCGTGCCGGAACTCGTGTTGCCGCGAGCCGACGTGCTCGTGGCCGAGGCGCGTGCACTGCTGGAACCGTACGTGCAGATCGTGGAGCTCGGCGACCGCGAGGTCGGCCTGGTCTACAGGAACGATCGCCTGACGGGCGTTCTCGCACCGGGCTCGCGTCAGTTGTACTGGCGTGGATCGGTGAGCGTTCGCGTCGAGGTCCGCGACATCGCGAACGAATACGCGCTGGACGCGAACACGGCGCGTGTACTGACGCGCGCGAAGGGCGTGGCGGGTGCGAGCGACGCCATCAGCACGGTGGAGGTCCCGGACACGTCCGTGGGTCTGTTGATCGTCGACGGTGAGCTGCGCGAGGTGTTGAAGCCGGGTTTGTCGGCGTACTGGAAGTACCAGCGCGTGCTGCGCGTGGAGCTCGTGGAGCTTCGCTTGCAGGCCATGGAAGTGTCGGGCCAGGAAATCCTGACGCGCGACAAGGTGAGCTTGCGCGTGAACCTGACCGCCCTGTGGCAGGTGACGGACGCCGTCAAGGCGCGTGCGACGGTCAGCAACTTCGTGGACTACGTCTACAAGGAGCTGCAGTTCGCGCTGCGTGAGGCGGTGGGTACGCGCACGCTGGACGAGTTGTTAGGCGACAAGGGTGCGCTCGACCGCGAGGTGAGCGCTTCGGCGGCCAGGCTCGAGGCCAGTGGTCTTGCGGTGCGCTCGGTGGGTGTGAAGGACGTGATCCTGCCGGGCGAGATGAAGACCATCCTCAACCAGGTGGTCGAGGCGGAAAAGGTGGCGCAGGCCAACCTGATCCGTCGCCGCGAGGAAACGGCCGCGACTCGTTCGCTGCTGAACACCGCGCGCCTGATGGAAGAGAACCCGACGCTGTTGCGTCTGAAGGAGCTGGAGACGCTGGAGAAGGTGACCGAGAAGATCGGCAACCTGACCGTTTACGACGGCCTCGAAGGTGTATTGAAGAACATGGTGCCGCGTCTTTCGTAGACGCGGTTACCGTGACAAAGTTGAATCAAGGTGATTGATATGCAGAACGAACACTATGAAACGATGAATGTCGAAGGCGGCCGCCACGTGAAGATGTGGACGCGCGGCGTGCCTGTCGATGAGCAGGCGAAGGCGCAGCTCGCGAACATCGCGCGCATGCCGTTCGTCCACTCGCACCTGGCGGTGATGCCGGACGTGCACGTGGGCAAAGGCGCGACGGTGGGGTCGGTGATCGCAACGCAAGGCGCGATCATCCCGGCAGCGGTCGGCGTCGATATCGGCTGCGGCATGATGGCCGTGCAGACTTCGCTCAAGGCGAGCGATCTGCCAGAGTCGTTGTCCGCGCTGCGTTCGCGCATCGAGCGCGCCGTGCCGCATGGCTCATCGAAGGTGCGTGGTCGCTACGACCGCGGATCCTGGGGGATCACGCCGAATTCGGTGATCTCGCGTTGGCGTGCGTTGAGCGAGCGGTGTGACGCCATCACGGCGAAATACCCGAAGCTCAAGCCCAAGGAGCCGCAGAAGCAGCTGGGAACGCTGGGTGGCGGCAACCACTTCATCGAGGTCTGTCTCGACACGGACCAGACGGTGTGGGTGATGTTGCACTCGGGTTCACGCGGCATCGGCAACATGATCGGCCAGCTCTTCATCGAGCTGGCACGGCAGGATATGAAGAAGCATTTCATCAACCTGCCGGATCGTGATCTCGCGTATCTCGTCGAAGGGACCGAACACTTCGACGATTACGTCGAGGCGATGACCTGGGCCCAGGACTACGCGGCGGAAAACCGGCGCACGATGATGGACGCGGTGCTTCGCGTGATGCGTGAGGAGCTGCGCGCGTTTCAGATGGGTGAGGTGGCGGTGAACTGCCATCACAACTACTGCACGCGTGAGCTGCATTTCGGCGAGGAGCTCATCGTGACCCGCAAGGGCGCGGTAAGCGCGAAGTCTGGCGAGCTCGGAATCATCCCGGGTTCCATGGGTGCGCGTTCGTACATCGTGCGGGGCCTGGGGAACACCGAGAGTTTCCAGAGCTGCAGTCATGGCGCGGGCCGCGTGATGTCACGTAC
>DASQJS010000445.1:0-9177 GCA_035630995.1 Steroidobacteraceae bacterium
ACGAAGTTCATGCTCTTGCGGGGATCCTTGTCGGGATCGACCGTGGCGAGAAATTGCTGAATGTCCGCGATGGCGTGTTCGGCCTCGGGTCTCGCGGACACCAGGTCACCGAGCTCGCCGAAGCGCGCGGCGATGCGCGCCCGATCCTCGAGGTCCGTTCGCAGCATCCTCAACTTCTCGATGGTGGAGTTGAGATCGTTCTCGAATGCGTGCATCTCGTCGCTGTGGCGATAGAGCTGCGATGTGCCTAGGACGCCGAGTAACGCAATGACTGCAAGAGTTGCGATGCTGCTCATGAAGACGATGCGCCGCCAGCCGAGTTTTCGCGCAGTCAGTGCTTTCTGGCTTGCAAGCACGAACTTGGTGTCATCGCAGTTCTCGAGTTCCGGATGGCTCGCAAGCCACGTGCGCATCTCGGCGAGCTCGGCTTTCCTGAGCAGGGGCGGCTCTTCGTCTTTCCGTGCCCATTGGCGCGCGCGAATCTGCAACGGATGGAGTTTCGTCAGACACCAGTTGAGGTAGTTGCGCCGCACCGCCTTGGCGATCAGGAAATGGGAGAGTTCGTATTCATCGCGCCCATTCCGCGGCTCGCGGCGGATCAGCTTCTTTGCGTCGAGCGTGAGCAGCACGTCACGCTCGATGCCGAAGCGATTTCGCGCCTCCTCTTCTCGCCTCGATTCCAGCTCTCCACTGCTTGCGACCATGCGCTCGGCGAGGAACACCCGCAGCGTACGTTCGCTCACGATGCTCGCGTGCAGCTTCGCGGTTTCGACGATGACCGATTCCACGTAGGCCTCGATGGTGTCGCCCACCGAAATACCGGCACTGCCGGCCGCGGCAGGACTCGCCTCGAAGCGGCGAGCTATGTCGACCAGCTTCTGCCAGTTGAGGAAGCACGTGAGCTGCAGGTACAGCGGCTCGACGAACAGCTGGTCGATCGGGACCAAAGCGGTCTCGTCCGAACGTTTGCGCGTGACGCCATGGCTTGCATGCCATGGGGCGATGTCGTCGGTGGCGGAAACGAGCTGGTCATCCTTGGTCTCCACTACCGCGAACTCGGCGAGCTGCCGCACGATCGGCACGACACAAGACTCGTCCAGCGTCACCTTCACACGCGCTGCGGTCTTCATGATGGCTTCGCGCGCGCGGTCCCCCCGCAATGGGCCGAGCCGCAGACGTCCGCCGGGCCGCACGGGCCGGGCGAGACCTTCGAGGCGCCCTATGAACTCCTCGCGCATGGCAACCAGCAACATCAGGTTGCTGTACTCGGAATGCAGTATCTCGAGTATGCGCAGGAAACCAATTGCCGACTTGTCGGTGTGCGCAGCGTTCGTGAAGAGCTGCTCGAGCGTGTCGATGATCACGAGCACGCGGCGGCCCTCGCATTTCTGCAGCTGCTCGAAGAATGCGTTTTCCAGATTTTCCGGCAGCGCCTGATCGTCTTTGACCGCAAACAGGCGTCGGTACAGGCACGCGAGATACGGGTTCACGCCATCGTCTAAAGAAGTGGCTTCGAGCTTCACCACCGGCAGGCACCTGACGCGCCGCGCCGTGATGTCCGGGATGAGACCCGCGTTGATCAGCGATGTCTTGCCCGCACCCGTGGGACCAAACAGCAGGACGAAGCGCTCGGCGATGAGCAGATCGACCAGGTCACCGCGCTCCTTGTCGCGCGCGAACAGCTCGGACTTTTCCGGTATCGGATTCGGCCCGACGAATGGATTGGGGACTTCGCCCGGCGCCGCGAAACCCGCGTCCAGGACTCCCCCTGGCTTCAATTCCGCGTTCACGCAGCGTCTCGCGCTCGCCGGCCGATGTTGGTAGTCAGGTCGCGCATGAAGTCCGTGGCCGTACCGGAGTACAGGTCGATATGTGAATTGGTGAGGTACTTGGCCAGATACTTGCGCGCGCGCTGCGGATCACTGAGGTCGGAATCTTCCGGACCGATGTTCGCGGCCACGTGGCGAAAGTCGCGATTCGACGGGCTGAAGCCGGCGCGCGTCACCACGAGGCGCAGCATCACGCGGAAGTTCCATTCCTGAAGGTTGCAACCGATGAACATCAGGTTTGATCCACACAACGCGCTGCGCACGCTGGACGGAAACTGGTATTCATCGCGCGACAGCTCGATCAGCGCATCGAAGTGGTCGTCTTCCGACATCGCGATGGAGCGGTAGTCTTCGGCGAGCCGTCCAAACATGTAGTAGAGGACCGGGTGACGGACATCCGGCTTGCGGCTGGCGTTCTCACAAAGGATTTCGTGCAGCGTTTTCACACTGTCTGAATCGTCTGAGCGGCGCTGGCTGTTCTGCCAGTACCACGGCACGATGACGATGGGATCCTTGCCACGGTGCCGCAGGGCATGCAGAAGATGATCGGTCCAGTCGAGAGACACGTACACGTTCGCGTCCAGATCCGCGATTGCACGGTACGGTTCGAGTACGTCCTGGCTGCCCCACTTGTGTGCCAGCCGTTCCTGGACGATCTTGTCGATCGCGAGAATGATGGCGGGCAAATCCGCGTTTCGCAGATCGTCGGTGGTGGCGCCGGCGCAGAAGAGCTGGTCGTAGGCGTACTTGATGGCCTTCGTGATGGGCTTTGGCCGCTTGTACATCGTCGACAGGAACTGCGCGATCTGTGGAAGGCTGTCGTTGCCGCCCGGCTTGAGTGGATAGCCGTTGGCCAGCGCCCACTTGAGCGCGAGTTCGCGACGCGAGCCCAGGAGCGAGGTGGTAACGTCCGGCCCGATGATCGGCGTTACCTGGCGTTCCTGGACGCTGTCGACCATGTCTTCCCAGAATTCTGTCGGCGCTTCGGCGACACGCATCGAGGATTCGCCGAAGCCCTGCCGATACCACAGCGCCCCGGCGCGCAGCCTGGTGAGCAGCACTGGCATCCACCATGCGTCATCGCCCATCGCGAGCCGCGCGTCACGCACCGCCTTCTCGATGTCGGCGTCGGCACGCAGGTTCTCGAACAGCGCGCGACAGAAATCGAGCGCGGTTTGAGCCGGGATCACGCCATTGAACCCGATAACGCAAGCAACACCCGCTTCGGCCAGGCGCGGCGCGATGTGGATCGAATTGGAATCGCCGCCGCCGGTGCCTGCGCTGACGCAGGACACCAGGACCGCGAGCCGCGGCACCACCAGCAGCTCGCGGAACATCTGCGTGATTTCCGTCCCGGAGAGGTAGTCAGGCGTACCGTCTGCCGCGTGCAATACCAGCTTGGGTTCGCCGGACTTGTCGATGACTCCGTGACACACGGCGTAGAGCACATCGACGCCGGACGAGAGTCCTTCGCGCAAGGCCAGGCGCGTTGCCGTAAAGCCGGCGCCGATGCTCTGCAGGTTATCTCCCTCGAGATAAGTTTTCGCCGCCAGCTCGAATGCGGCACCGCCAAAGCTTGGGAACGGCGGAGGTTGGCCGTCGCGGCCGCGCAAGTCGTCGGCCAGGCACATGAGGCTGCTCAGCGAGTCGAGACGCCGCGGGCCCGAGGTACGCCAGTCCGACTGGACGGTGAGTCGCGAGAAGACGACGTAGCGGGCGCGCGCCAGCGGCACGTCGTCGGTGGGATGCAGCAGCTTTTCCCAATGCAATGCATTCAACGGCAGCGCCGAAGCCGTGATTGCGATGCGCACCCGCACAACGCCCTGCGCCTTCATGGCGTCGGCAAAGATCGGCGCGCAGAAAGCTACGACCCGAGGGTCCGCAAACAGAAGGTTTGCCAGTTCGCGCCCATAGCCATTGATGTCATTGGCCAGCGCGAGGAATTTCGCCTCGGAGAACTGACCTCCGAGCGCCTCGATGGCCTGGACCTCCTCGCTGCTCGGATGGGAGTACTCACAGGCCACGTACAGCCGGTTTGCCTCCTGAAGGCGCAAGCGAAGCTCGAGACTGGGCAGGTCCTGCATGGGTTTACCTGTCTAGGCAGGTTTGCGATCGTGGTAATAGTTGTCCATTAACTGCTTACTGTCGCCACGCGGTAACTTGTCTCACTTGCACCTGAAATTGTCACCAGGCCGCGTGCTTCCCGCTTCCGGTTGCGAGACATTTGTCCGGAATTTGCCCGGCACAGCTCGGGATGCTGCACCACGAGAATCGCACCGGTTCGCTGCGCTGCCGTAGAATCCGGTGGCAGGAAGTTAGGCCGGCAGTAACGGAACGAGCTACCCAGGGGACAGGATGGCGTCGGCAACGCTGAAAATTTTCGCGCTCGACCAGGCACAGGCCGGTTATCCGGCCGAGCTCACGGAAGACGGCAAGGCGCCGGTGAAGGGTCTGCTGCCAGCGGCCGCGTTCGTCAGCGGCAAATGGACCGTGGCGCTGAACGTGCCCGGTGCGCCCGCGCCGCCCGCCCGGAATCCAGGCGATCCCGCTCCGCGCGACATCGTGGAAACGGTAGTCAGGACGCCGGGCCAGGATCGCGCAAACGTGGACTGGAACTCGCTCTCGGCCGCGTTGTTCGAAATGTTGTTCCCGGTGGGTCCCTTACGCACCGCCTACGCGCAGCTGGACGATACCCGCCTGTTCCTGGACATCGAACCAGCGGAGCTCGAGCGAGTGCCCTGGGAGCTCGCCAAGTCGTCCAACCCGACGCGACGCCTGTCGCTGAATTACACGCAGAGTCGACTCACAGCGGCGCCACGCGCCGCCGCGAGGCCAACCTCGGACTGGCCATTCCGCATCCTCATTTTCGTAGGTTGTTCGCCGACGGACGAGGGAAAGCTGCAGGTCGACAAGGAAATCGAGGCAATCCGCCGCGTCTTCATCAGGTTCGGGCGCTCCGTGGACGTGCGCGTCGAATCACGCCTGACCCTGGAAGAACTATCCGCCGTCATCAAGGGAGGCCCCAAGCAGGACCGCTGGGAGCCACACGTGTTCCACTTCGTCGGGCACACCGGAGTTCTGCCGGATGACAGCTACGGCCTGGCAATCGACCGCTCGGAGACCGACGGCGCGAGCTGGGTGTGGTCGCAGGAATCGATTCAGCAGGACCTCGACCTGCTCGAGTGGACTCCGACGTTTGTCTTCCTGAATGCCTGCCGGACCGCGGACGAGCCGGCCGCGACCTGGACGATGCAACGCAGTTTCATTCAGGCCGGTGCCCGGTGCGCACTCACCATGCAGGCCGACGTCGCCGGCGAAATCGCCGGCAAGTTCGCCGGCAAGTTCTACGAGCAAATCGCCGCGGGCGACACCGTGCAGGAGGCCGTTGCGGAGGCGCGCGGCGTGGTCTACAGATTCAACTCGAGCACCACGGTCATCGACTGGGGACTACCGTCGCTGACCACGACCGAGACCGAGACCAAACTATTCACACCCCGTGCCAGGCCGCCCGACCCGGGGTACGCCAAGTGCCAGGAGTTCGACGAAGCGCGCATCTTCGCCAACTGCGAACCATCGCGGCGCCTGCTCACGCACTGGATGTGCCCGGTGCGCGCGCAGAACAAGGCCGCTGAATCCCCCAACGTCGTCGTGCTCACCGGCCCGGCACGCTGCGGAAAGTCGCACCTGCTCAAATGGGCAATGGAGTCCTGGGTTCTGAGCGGCGCGCTGGTGCGCTACTTCGAGCTCAACGACGGCTCGCCGCGCAACTTTTTATCCATCCTGCGCCAGATTCGCGATGGTGACGGAAAAGGTGGCGCGCGTTACCTGCAGCGGCAACTGCCTGTCGAGGCATTCAAGCGCTGCAACTGGACGATGAAGAACCTGCTCGCCAATGGCCAGCCCGGCGAGTGGATAGAGGCCGAGCACCCCGAGGCGGAAATCCCCGATGATCCCAAGCTGCAAATCCTCAGGGCGAACGGCGAAGACCGGCTCGAGCCCGCGATCTGCGCAGAGTTCCATGCGGCGTTGCGCAGCCTCGCGGAAAAACAGCCGGTTGTACTGGTGTTCAACAAAGTGACCGACGGCGTCACCAGGCTCGTGAGCCCGGATGATTTCGCGCAGCTCGTCACCCATCTGTTCAAACCCATCGCGCTCGAAAAAGATGGCCGCGTGAAGCTGGTTTTCAGCGTGAGCGACGTCGAGCGAGATGCGTACAGCCTGCGCAAGCAGGACCTGCCGCAGCTCGCGTACGAAGTACCCGCGAACATGGACAACGACGCGCTGGTGAATTACGCGGTCGAGATGCTGCGCTTTTCGAACGCAGACTACGTGCGGCAGCTCGCGGACCTGCTGCTCAAGATGCCCGACGAGAAGCAGCGCGTCGGCATGGCGCGGCTGGGCAAGATCCGCGAGACGTTGAACAGTTCGTACTTCGCCGACATCGAGCGCATGCAATGAGCGCGGCGGCGGATCTCGAGGACTTGCTCGCCAAACTACGCGGCCTCGAGAAGGGCACCACCCTCGACGAGGCGCTCGCCATGCTCCGTCCGCCCGAGCCGGCCGCAGTCATCGAAACGCGGCGTCGTTGCGCACTGGTGCGTGCTTTTGACAAGGATGTGTATGCCGAACTCACGCGTGACCTGCCGGACGCGCCGAAGCTCAAGGATTTTGTCGCCAGCAATGACGTCCGCAGGCAGGGTCCGCAGCGCTGGGCGTTCGACGAGCTGACTCGCAACGCACTGTTGCGCGCCTGGAAGCTGACCGACACGGATTTCCGCAACTGGAACGGCCGGCTTGCGAAGTTCTTCCTCGGCCGCAATCGTCCCGAGGAGCGCCTCGACGCGATGTTTCATCTCGCCGCCTCACCGCAGCCAGACGAGGGTGCCGAGTACTTCGAGAAGTGGTACGCCGAAGCGGACGCGAAGTTCGACCTTGCGCATTGCAATGCGCTGCTCGAAATCCTGCGGGTGCGCGAGGCGACACGCGGCACGAAGCTGACGCGCGCGTGGAACGATCACCGCCAGTTCTACCAGGCACGCCAGTTTTTCGGTGACGACTACTTCAAGACCGGCGCCTATTTCGAACGCGACGAGCCGTTGAAAAAATTTGAGCAGTTGCTCAAGGACGGGTCGAAGCAGTGGATCTATCACGTCCACGCCACGGGCGGGACGGGCAAGACGATGTTCCTGCGCTGGCTGGCGGCGCGCTACCTCGTACCAATGCACATTCCCTGCGCGCGCATCGATTTCGACGATTTTCCGCTGAGCGGCGTGCTCGAGTATCCCAACCGGATTTTCACCCGCATCATCGATCAGCTCGCAAGCCAGGTGCCGGGTGGCGTACTCACGGCGCTGCGCGAGAAGCTGCAACGCGAACTCGAATCCCCCGGCTGGAACTCGAACGTGCCCGAGGAGATCGGCCGTCAGCTGCGCGGCGCCAACCTGCAGACGAACCTGGTCGTCATGCTCGACACGCTCGAGGATGTGACGCGCACCGCGAAGGTGTGGCTCAAGACCTGCCTGCAGACGTTGCGCCGGCTGCACGAACTGCATCCCAGGCTCGTGGTGGTGCTGTCCGGCCGTTACGACATTTCCGTGCACACGAACGCGCTGTTGCCGGGCGAAGCGGTGGTCTACGAACTCATGCGCTTCAGCGTGCCGGAAGCGGATGCCTATCTGGCGAAGCGCGGCATCCCCAAGGGCGACGCGCGCACTGCCCTCGTCGAGCGCGCCGGTGAGAACGCCGAACTCGACGACGACAAGCTGGCCGGGCGCAACCCGTTCAAGCTCGCCATGTTCGCCGAACTGGCGCTCAACAAGACGGGCCTGACGGCCGAGATGGTGCGGCAGCTCCCGCGCGTCGACATCGCCTATCTGATCCAGCGCGTCATCATGCGCATTTCGTCGCAGCCATTGCGCTGGGCCGTCCGATACGGCGTCGTGGTGCGTCATCTCAACAAGGCGGTTGTCGATGCCGTGTTGCTCCCCGCGCTCAAGGAAGCATTGCGGGGCAAGACTGCAGACGATCCCAACTCTGCGCTCGGCGACTTCAGCAAGGTGTGGGAACCCGACCCAGCATTGGCCGAAACCGTCACCACAGACGACATCTGGAACGAACTCAAGACCTACGTGCGGGAGCGCGGCTGGATCTCGCTCTCGGGTAGCGAAGCGGATGGCACGGAAGAGCTGCGTTTTCATCCGGACGTGGTGACGCCGACTCGGGCCTTGCTGCGTGATCAGACTATCTACCGCGATCTGCAACGCCACGCGGCGGAGTTCTTCCATGCGAATTCGGGGCTGGACGATGCGCAAGCACCCCCGGACGCAGACGCCGCCGTGCGCAACGCCTGTGAGGCGGTGTTCCATCGATTTCAGGTGGACGGGCCTGCGGCACGGGACTACTGGCATGCAAACCTGCGCAAGATCGAGGGTTGGTTCGGCCTGGACTCGGCGGTGCGCTACGCGAGTGAAATTTGCGGGCCGGCCTTCGCGCTGGCGCAAGTCGACCCGATGGCGCCGTTCATGAACGCAGCGGTGCTGCGTGAAGCGCACTGCGAAGCCGCGGATCTGTTGCTGCAAACGATCGCCCACAGGGCAATTGATTCCGGCGCCGAGTTCACGCAGTTCCAGCTCCACGTCGAGTGGGCAAAGGCTGTCGCCACCAAACATGGGCTGCCGCCCGTACCGAAGTTTCTCGTTGCAATCCACGACGCCGCCTCGGCGAAAACAGGCCGCGCCATCGAAATGCTCGAAGAAGCGCGCAGGCAGGCGCTGGATCCCCGCGAGCGTGTTTTCCTCACGCTGGTGCTCGCACGCCGTGTGCGCGAGGAGAGCCCGCAAGACTCCGCGCGGTATCTCGAGGAGGCGCTGCCCGATCTCCCCAGCGCGCGTCGCGTCTGGGTTCAGGCCTACTCGATCGCTTTTGAACTCCTGCGGCTCTATCAAGCGCTCGGGGATCACGGTGGCGTCATGCGCACGCTCGATACGTTGCGTGGCGCCGCCGGTCAGCAGCGCATGTTTCTCGATCCGGTGGACCAGGCGGCCGCAGGGTACTCGCTCGAAATAGGCGATCTGGAAACGGCCGCGGCCTGCATCGAACGACTCAAGTCAAGCAGCGTGCCCCCGCGCAGGTCTGCGGTCACGGATCTGGAGGCGCAGCTCGCTCTCGAGCGCGGAGAGGTGTTGAAGGTGATCACCCTGGCACGCGAAGGTCTGGCCGGCGTGGCCGATCAGACCGACTCAGAGGGCTTGCGCGCGGATTTCCATGCGCTGCAGGGGGTCGCGCACAAACATCTGCTTGCGTATACCGACGCCTTCGACTGTTTCGAGCGCGCCGGCGTGGTCTTTGA
>DASQJS010000446.1:0-10278 GCA_035630995.1 Steroidobacteraceae bacterium
CACCTGTCCAGGAAGCTGGCCCCCTCCTACAAACAACGCGACCGGCATATAGTCGCCACAGTCGCCGAAAACCAGGGGATTCGCTCGTGACCAAGCTCAACGTCAATGGCAACGTGGTCGAAGTGGACGTCGATCCGGAAACCCCGCTGCTGTGGGTTCTGCGCGACTCGCTGGGCCTGACGGGGACCAAGTTCGGATGCGGCATGGCCCTGTGCGGCGCCTGCACCGTGCATCTCGAGGGCCAGCCGGTGCGCTCCTGCCAGATCCCGGTCAGCGCCATTGGCGACAAGCCGGTGACGACCATCGAGGGACTCTCGAAGGATCGCAGCCACCCGGTACAGAAGGCGTGGATCGAACACGACGTGCCGCAATGTGGCTACTGCCAGTCCGGCCAGATCATGTCGGCTTCTGCGCTGCTGGAAACCAAGCCGCGACCCTCCGACGCCGATATCGACGCCGCCATGGCCGGCAACATCTGCCGGTGTGGAACCTACCAGCGAATCCGCGCGGCCATCCGCCGTGCCGCGGAGATCAAAGCCGGCCACGCCTGATCGTCGGGACGCTTCGACAACGACAACGAGTTTCCGGGGAGGAAACCAGCATGTCCGCGAATCTATCGTCATCGTTATCCTTGTCACGCCGCACGTTCGTGGGCGGCCTGGTCATCGCCATCAGCTTGCCGGCCTGCAAGCAGTCGCCGAAATCCAGCGGCGAACAGAAGGTCATCGAGACCAACGCCTGGCTGCGCATCGGCACCGACAACAGCATCACCTTCCTCTGCGACCGCGCGGAAATGGGCCAGGGCGTATACACCTCGCTTCCCATGCTCATCGCCGAAGAACTGGGCGTCGAACTCACGCGCATCAAGGTCGAGTTCGCCCCGCCGGGCGATGCATACATCAACAATCTCATCGGCGCGCAGATCACCGGCGGCAGCACCAGCGTGCGCGACGGCTGGGAAAAACTGCGCAAGGCCGGCGCCACGGCGCGGATGATGCTCGTCAGCGCTGCCGCGGATGATTGGGGCGTCGACGCTCGAAACTGCAAGGTCGCCAACGGCGTCATTCTTTCTCCGCAATTCAAGAAGAAGACGTTCGGCGAAGTGGCCGAGGCCGCCTCCAAATTACCCGTGCCCAAGGATGTGCCGCTCAAGCCCGCGGCGCAGTTCACGATGATCGGCAAGGCGCAAAGACGACTGGACACGCCGGCCAAGGTGGACGGCAGCGCCATTTACGGCATCGACGTGAAGCTGCCCGGCATGCTGTACGCGGCGCTGGCGCAGCCGCCAACGCTCGGCGGATCGGTGAAGACCTTCAACGATGACAAGGCGCGCGCCATGCCGGGCGTGGTGGCCGTGGTACTCACGTCTTCGGGAGTCGCCGTGGCCGCGGATTCGTGGTGGCGGGCACGCAAGGCTCGTGATGCACTCACCATCGAATGGGATGCGGGCCCGAACGCCGCGCTCAACGATGCAAAGATTACGCAGATGCTGCGCAAGGGGGCCGCGGGCCCCGGACGTGTGGCACGTCATGATGGTGACGCGGCCGCGGCGATCAGGAGTGCGGCTCGCGTGGTGCGCGCCGACTATGAACTGCCGCTGCTCGCCCACGCCACGCTCGAGCCGCAGAACTGCACGGCCGACGTGCGCGCCGACGGCGCCGATATCTACGTCCCCACGCAGGTCCAGCAGATTGCCCAGGCCACGGCCGCCAAGGCCGCCGGCCTCGATCCGAAGGCAGTGAAGGTCCACACCACGTTCCTGGGCGGAGGTTTCGGCCGACGCCTGGAAGTGGATTTCATTCCCGCGGCCGTCGAGGTTTCGAAGGCCCTCAAGAAGCCGGTGAAACTCGTGTGGACGCGCGAAGACGACATGACCCACGACGCCTATCGGCCGCCCGCTTTCGACCAGGCCACCGGCGCGTTCGACGAGAAGGGCAAGTTGATCGCCTGGAACCTGCACCTGACGGGACCCTCGATCACCGCGCGCATGTTTCCGTCCGTCACCGAAAAGGCGGTGGATCCGTTCGCGGTCGAGGCGGCCGCTAACTACCCTTACGACGTGCCGAACGTGCACGTGGATTTCCAGCAGCAGGAAATCGGCATCAACGTGGGCTACTGGCGCTCGGTGAGCCATTCGCTCAACTGTTTCGTCGCCGAGAGCTTCATGGACGAGCTGGCCGTGGCCGTCAAAAAGAATTCGTACGAATTCCGCAAGGCGCTGCTCGAGAAACAGCCGCGCTTCCTCAAAGTGCTGGAAATGGTGGTCAAGGAATCGCGCTTCGGATATCCGCCGCGCGGGCACTTCCACGGACTCGCGGTCATGGAGGGCTACGGCACTTACATGGCGCAGGTGGCGGAGATCTCGCTCGACACGGGGCCGAATGCCGGCAAGATCAAGGTGCATCGCATTTATTGCGCCGCGGACTGCGGCCAGCAGGTGAATCCGGACACGGTGGTCGCGCAGATCGAAAGCTCCGTCATCTTCGGGCTCTCGGCACTCATGTGGGGCGAGATCAACATCCAGAACGGCCGGGTGCAGCAGACGAATTTCGACAGCTACAGGGTGGCACGCATGACCGATGCGCCCAGGATCGATTCCTACGTGCTCGACAGCGGCGAGGCGCCGGGTGGCATCGGCGAGCCGGCAACTGCACTGGTGGCGCCGGCCGTCTGTAATGCAATTTACACGGCCACCGGGCGTAGACTTCGGTCACTCCCCTTGAGCAGGCACCGATTAGCCTAGAGCAGACCTATGGCAACAAATGCTGATCTACACAAGCGGCGCATGGCCGCCATTCCGCGTGGCGTGGGCAACTCGCTCGCGGTGTACGCCGAGCGCGCGCAGAACGCCGAGTTGTGGGATGTCGAAGGCCGCCGCTACGTGGACTTCGCCAGCGGCATCGCCGTGGTCAACACAGGCCATGTGCATCCGCATGTGAAGGCCGCGATGGCCGCGCAGCTCGAAAAGTTTACGCATGGTTGCTTCCAGGTCACGCCGTACGAAAGTTACATCGCGCTGGCGGAAGCGTTGAACAAACTTGCACCAGGTCCGACGCCGAAGAAAACCATTTTTCTGTCCACCGGCGCCGAAGCCGTGGAGAACGCGATCAAGATCGCGCGTTACGCCACGAAGCGCTCCGCAATCATTGCCTTCAGCGGCGGCTTTCACGGGCGCACGCTCGGCTGCATCGCGCTCACCGGCAAGGTGCAGCCATACAAGGCGGGCTTCGGCCCGATGCTGCCCGAAGTGTTCCATGTGCCCTTCCCCATGGCCTATCACGGGGTGACGCCGGAAGATTCGTTCGCGGCCATCGATCACCTTTTCAAGGCGGATGTGGATCCGGCGCGCGTCGCCGCCATCATCATCGAGCCCGTACAGGGCGAAGGTGGCTTCTACATCGCACCGCCGGAGTTCCTGCGCGGCTTGCGCGCGTTGTGCGACAAACACGGCATCCTGCTCATCGCCGATGAAATCCAGACCGGCTTCGCACGCACCGGCAAGACTTTTGCCATCGAACATTCCGGCGTCGAGCCCGACCTCATGACGGTCGCCAAGAGCATTGCTGGCGGCGTGCCGCTGTCGGCGGTCGTTGGCAAAGCGGAAATCATGGATGCGCCGGTGGTCGGCGGACTGGGCGGCACGTTCGCGGGTTCGCCGCTGGCCTGCGCCGCCGGGCTGGCCGTGCTCGAAGTGCTCGAGAAGGAAAAATTGAATCAGCGCGCAGAGGCGATGGGGGCAAAGCTCATCGCACGGCTGAAATCCCTGCAGGCCAGGTTCAGCTGCATCGGCGAGGTGCGTGGGCTCGGCATGATGGTGGCCATGGAGCTGGTGAAGAATCGCCGCGCGGATGCGCCGGATGCCGACCTTACGAAGGCTCTCGTGCAGGCCGCCGGACGGCGCGGGTTGATCCTGCTGTCCTGCGGCATCTACTCGAACGTCATCCGCATTCTCGCGCCGCTCACGATTCCCGAAGCGCAGCTTGAAGAAGGATTGGGATTGCTGGAGCAAGCGCTGGCTGAAGCGACCCAGGGCACCGCGTCAGCCGTTGCGTAATGGGTGGGTGCGGGGTGAGGAAAGTGGCGAGTCGCACTCCCCGGTTTCCCCACCCGGCACCTCTCGACCTACGGTACCCGCGGATTGAAGGGCGCGAATACGCCGTCCTGGTTGAACTCGAACAGCCAGGCGTGCAGCGTCCATAACTGGAACTGCTGATTCGCGTCCCATTCATCGGCACGCCCCACGAATCCGAGTGGCGCTCGCTTCGACTCCGCCAGCGGCACTGCGTATTCCACCGCCACCAGCTTGCGCTTGCCGCCGCACGGATCGTCGGCATACACCAGCAACTCCGGCTTCGTCGGATCGAACCTGGCGTCGACCAGCGCGTCGTTCATGTAGTGCCAGCCCATGTTCGGCACGAACAGGCCGATGTCGCGATAACCCGCGGCTTCCGCCTTCTCCACGTCGATGAAGCGCGCGGTGGCATCGCGCACCTGGTCGAGCTGCAGGATGGCGAACGGCGGCGGCTTCTGCTTGCCCTGGTCCGGGTCGTGATCGCCGTGAGCGAAGGCCGTGGTGGCCAGCAGGGCTGCGGCGAGCCCCAGGGAAATTGATCCCAGTGAAATCATCTTCATTTTCATCTCCTGATAGTTAGTCTTCTGATCCCCCGGTTGCCGGGAAAGACTAACCACTCAGGAATGCGGCGCGAATGACCGGAAGTCCGGTGTCGATGCCTCGCCGTCCGCGCACATGCCCAGGCGTCCGGCATTGTTGCCCGAACGTACCTGGACCGGATCTTGAGATGCCCTACGCGCGACCCGCGTTCGAATCCGTGGGCGTGTGGAAGTACTCGCTTTCGGAGGCGAGCTGTTCGATGAGGCGCTTCAGCTCCGACATGCGGCCTTCAGCGGTGCTGATGGGCATGCAGTCCTGGCAACGCGTATCCCCGCAAGGCTGGCGCGAATACAGCCAGTACTGAATCGCCCCGGCGAGCATGCCATCGGCGATGTCCCAGAGGTCCGCGTCCTTGTCCTTGTCCGCCATCTTGTTGGCGAGATCCACGGTCTTGGAGAAGGCGGCGTCAAAGGTGTCGGCGATCGGTTCCATGGGGCGGAGTATAGGCATCGTGCCCCTTGCGCGAAAAGCCTCAATTGGCCCCGGAGCGACCTGCAAGAGCAGCCTATGTTCAACGCAGTGCACTACTCCAGCCGCAAAGAGTAAACACGCAATTGCCGAGAGCCCGAATCAGCGCCGCGAAACAGTGTGATGTCCGAGATATGCGCCATGTCCATGAGCCGCCGTCGAGGCCCTTGCCGGATGTCTTCCAGTGGTATTCGCAATGTGCGCCGCTCCCCCGCCGCCAGCTCGAAGCGCCGATTGAATCGGTCGCCGAAGGCGTGCTTGTGACGGCGGTCGTGCACGCGCACACCGAGATTGAGCCGCTCGCTTGCCGGATTCTCCACGTCGATGATCAGGGTCCTGAAGCTCCGCCAGTCCGGCACGGGTTCGTGGAAGGAGACGCCGGGAAATTCGTCCGCGACGAATTCCACCTCTAGCGCGTCGTCGACGATCTCGCGATTGACGCCAAAGCTCAGTGTCCAGTAAAGCTCGATGCGCGAGTGAAAGTCGGCGATGACCGGAACCTGACCGTTGCGATGCACATAGGCGCGCGTCATCCTAACAATCGGCGCGAGGAATATTGCGATGCACGAGAGCGCAACCGCCAGGGCGCCGAGCCGCTGCCAGACGCGCAGCTTCGTGCGGCGCTCGAAAAGCGCATAGACGGCGAGCGCAAGAACCGCACCGACGGCGTCGGCGAACACGTCTTCCCAGGATGCGTCGCGTGCCAGCGGCTTCTGGATGACCTCACTCAGGAATCCGGTGCCGGCGCCGATCATTCCGGCGAGCGCATAGAGGCTCGCTCCCTGGAAGCGCGGATGGTCGCGCATCGTGAAGAGCACGCCGAGTGTCACCAGGAAGAACAGTGGTGTGTGCCCGGCGTTCTCGATGGTTCGGCCGGCGTAGGTCGGCGAGACGGGCAGCGGCACGAATAGCAGCAGGCCCGCCAGCACGAACAGGATGAGCATGTAAAGCATACGGCGGGGCACAGCCCAGTATACTTCGCGCATGAATATCCGCCTCTCGGCTATCGAGGCTCGCATCATCGGCGCGCTCATCGAAAAGCAGATCACCACGCCCGACCAGTACCCGCTCTCGTTGAATGCGCTCATAAACGCGTGCAATCAGAAGAGCAACCGGGAACCTTCCATGCAGTTGGATGAACCTACCGTGAAGTTCGTCGTCGAGGGACTCGGACGACGTCACATGGTCGTGGAGAAATCAGGATTTGGCAGCCGCGTTCCCAAGTACCAACAGATCTTCTGCAATACCGAGTTCGGCAGCCTCAAGTTCACTCCGCAGGAAACCGCGATCGTGTGCGAACTGCTGTTGCGCGGGCCGCAGACGCCGGGTGAGCTGCGCAGTCGTGCGCCGCGCATGGCTGATTTCCCCGATCCCGGCATCGTCGAATCGCTGCTCGAGGGCCTCGCGAACCGTGCCGGTGGCCCCATCGTTGCGCAGCTCGCGCGCGAACCCAACCGCCGCGACTCGCGCTGGATACAGTTGTTCGAAGAGCTGCCGGAATCGGCCAGGCTGGCCACCGCCGGCGAAGTCGCGGCCAACAAGGCGAGCGATGCCGCCGTGGTGCGCGCGCCGAGCAATGCGGAGCTGGTGGCGCGCGTGGCGATGCTGGAAGGCGAAATCGCCGCGCTTCGCGCCGAGCTCGCCGCGCTCAGACAGGAACGCATCGCGTGAATCTGCCCGCCTGGGCGCAAAGCGCGGGCCTGCTGATCATCTCGAACGTGTTCATGACGTTCGCGTGGTACGCGCACCTCAAGAACATGGCCGCCAAGCCCTGGGTCATCGCCGCGCTCGCGAGCTGGGGCATCGCGCTGTTCGAGTACCTGGTGCAGGTTCCCGCGAACCGCATCGGCTACACCACGCTGTCGCTGGGCCAGCTCAAGATCATGCAGGAAGTGATTACGCTCGCGGTGTTCGTGCCGTTTGCAATCCTCTACATGAAACAGCCGCTGAAGCTCGATTTCCTGTGGGCCGGGCTGTGCCTGGTAGGCGCGGCCTACTTCGCCTTCCGCGGCAGCTAACTAGCGAACCTCGCCAGGGCCGCACACAACACATCCACGTCTTCGTCGGGCGTATCCCACGAACACACGAAGCGCGCTTCACCCGAGCCGGCTGGGCCCCAGGGATAGAAGCCGAACTCCCTGGACAATTCCTCTATGCGCGCTGGCCCGAGCCGCATGAACACCTGGTTGGTGGCAATTGGCTCACTGAGCAGCGCAGGCGCCGCGTCCGCAATTCGGGCCGCGAGCCGGTTCGCTCTCGCGGCGTTGCGCTGCCACATGCCACTTTCGAGGTAGGCGAGAAGTTGCACCGCGGCGTATCGTCCCTTGCAGAACAGTTGCCCGGCGCGCTTGCGGCGGAACTCGAAGTCCGCAACGCGGGTCGGATCGAAAAACACCACGGCCTCAGCATTCATGCCGCCATTCTTGATGACGCCGAACGACAACACGTCGACGCCCGCTTTCCAGGTGAGCTCGGCGGGCGACACCTTTTGCGCCACCAGTGCGTTGGCAAAGCGCGCGCCGTCCATGTGCACCGCCATGCCGCGGTCATGAGCAATCTTCGAAAGCGCGCTGATTTCCTGCGGCGAGTAGACGGCGCCGCGTTCAGTGGCCTGGGTAATCGACAACATGCGCGGCTGCACGCCGTGCACGTGCGGTTCGAACCAGTTGAGACGCTCGGCGAAATCGGCGGCCGTGATCTTCGCGCCCGCCCCTCCCACGAGCGAGAGTTTGGCGCCGCCGGTGAAGAATTCCGGCGCGCCACATTCGTCGCGCTCGATGTGCGCCTCGGTGTGCGTGAGCACGGTTCCCCACGGCGGACAGAGCGTGGCGAGCGCCAGGGAGTTGGCCGCGGTACCCGAAGACACGGCGAACACGCGTACCTTGGTGCCGAAGAATTGCCCGTACACGGCGTCGAGGGATTCGGACCAGCGGTCGGCTCCATAGGCGAGTGCGACCCCCGTGTTCGCTTCGTGAATGGCGCGAAGAATTTCCTCGCTGACCGCGGCAGTGTTGTCAGATTTGAAGTAGCGCACGGGCGGGCATTCTACCGTGGCGCTGCAACGTTCCCGAATTATTCAAGAAAGGAGTCACCATGAAAGATCTCAGCCGTTTCCGCGCACTCACCCTGCGCGCGGCCGTTGCGGCGGCACTTGGGTTAGCCGCTCCCCAACTCATGGCGCAGGATGCACCTGCCGCCGGTGACGAGCAGAACATCGACGAAGTCGTCGTCACCGGCACGCGCGTCGCCACTCGCACGCGCCTGGATACGCTCGCGCCGGTCGACGTGCTGCCGCAGGAAACGCTCACTTCCACGGGCAGCACCGAGCTCGCCGAAGCGCTCGCCACCGCTGCGCCGTCCCTGAATTTTCCGCGGCCGTCGATCACCGATGGCACCGACCACATCCGGCCCGCCACTCTGCGCGGCCTGGCGCCCGATCAGACCTTGGTGCTGGTGAATTCCAAACGACGGCACCAGTCCGCGCTGGTCAACGTGAACGGCTCGGTGGGACGCGGCTCGGCCGCGGTGGACCTCAACGCCATTCCCCTGGCCGCCCTCGAAACCGTCGAAGTGCTGCGCGACGGCGCTTCCGCCCAATACGGCTCGGATGCCATTGCCGGCGTCATCAACCTGCGCCTGCGCGACGCGCGTGAAGGCGGCAATGCCTCGATCACCTACGGCGAGTACAACACCGAGGTCGAGACCGAGCGAGGCCAGCGCCACGAAGACGATGGTCCCACTCTCACGGCGTCGGGTTGGGTCGGGTTGCCTCTTGGGCCTGAAGGATTCCTCACGCTGTCGGGCGAATATCGCGACCGTGATCCCACGAGCCGCGGCGACTTCGACATCCGTGTGCCAGGTTCACCCGTGACCTCGCGTTATGGCGACGCGAACGTCGAGGACATCACCGCCTACGTCAATGCCGGGGTGCCGCTCGAAGGTGACTGGAACATCTACGGCTGGGCGGGATACCAGCAGCGCGAGGGCGACTCGGCCGCGTTCCCGCGCCTCTTCAACGACATCATCCGCAACGTGCCGGCTATCTACCCGAACGGCTTCCTGCCACTCATCACCACCGACATCGACGACCTGGCCCTGGGCTGGGGCGTGCGCGGCAAGATGGGAAGCTGGGATGCGGACGTGAGCCTGGTCTATGGCTCCAACGAAGTGGTCTACGGTGTCGAGGACAGCCTCAACGCTTCCTATGGCGCCGCTTCGCAGACCAGCTTCGATGCGGGCTCGATGAAATACGACCAGATCGTCTTCAACGCCGGCATCGTGCGCACGTTCGAGGTGGGCAGCCTGCCCGAGGGTGTCAACGTGGCATTCGGCATCGAAGCGCGAACCGAGAGCTACCAGATCGAAGCGGGTGAACCCACTTCCTACAATCGCGGACCCGTGATCAACGGGGCCGTCGGCGCGCAAGGATTCCCGGGATTCCAGCCAAGCAACGAACTCGACGAGGACCGCGAGGCATACAGCGTCTATGCGGATATCGAATCCAGGCTCACGGAGAAATTCCTGGCATCGGTAGCGGTGCGCGCCGAAGACTACTCGGACTTCGGCTCCGCGGTCACCGGCAAGATCGCCGGACGTTTCGACTTCACCGACAGCTTCGCGCTGCGCGGCGCCGTGTCCACGGGGTTTCGCGCACCGGGACTGCAGCAGGAATTCTTCACATCCACCGCGACCAACTTCATCAACGGCGAGCCATTCGAGGTGGGCACGTTCCCGGCCACTTCGGAAGTCGCGATCACGCTCGGCGCGCAGCCGCTCGACGCCGAGGAGTCCGTCAACTACTCGCTGGGCACGGTGTTCCGCTTCGGCGGCTTCGAAGCCACCATCGACGCGTATCGCATCGACATCGACGACCGCATCGTGTTGTCGGAGAATCTGCAGTCACCGCAAGTCACGGCGCTCCTCGACCCCTTCGACGTGACCGTGGCCCGGTTCTTCATCAATGGCGTGGACACGAAGACAGAAGGTATCGACGTGGTGACGCGCTATCTGTGGCGCACGGAAAGCCTCGGCAAATTCGAGTTCGTCGCCGCCGGCAACTGGAACGACACCGAAGTGGAAAAGGTGCCGTCAACGAATGTCATCGACAACATTTGTGTGGGCCAGCCCGCGTCTTGCGT
>DASQJS010000447.1:0-7849 GCA_035630995.1 Steroidobacteraceae bacterium
GACATGCGCGCCATGGTCGCGCGCCTGCCGAATGCCGAGCTGCACGAAATCTCTTCGGTCTACGGACACGACGCCTTTCTCAAGGAGAACCGGCGGCTCGCGCCGATCTTCGCCAACGTATTGAATGACAATCCAGGAACTTCCCCGTGACGACTTCGTTGACTGCAGACACACGCGCGGTACGCGCCGGCCTCGAGAATTGCGACGTAACCGGTGCCGTGGTGCCGCCGCTGCATCTTTCCTCCACCTACGCGTTCCGCGCTTTTGGCGAGAAGCGCAAATACGACTACAGCCGTTCGGGCAATCCGACGCGCGACCTGCTCGCTGATGCGCTCAACGATCTCGAAGGTGGCGCGGGCGCCGTCATTACGGGGTCCGGCATGGGCGCCATCACACTGGTCGGCCACATCCTCCCCGTCGGCGCGCGGGTCATCGCTCCGCACGATTGCTACGGCGGCACGTTCCGCCTGTTTACGGCGTGGCAGAAGCGCGGTGAGCTCGCCGTGGAATTTGTCGACTTCGGAAACAAGGCTGCGGTCGATGCCGCGTTGTCGAAACCCGCGGCGCTGGTGTGGATTGAAACCCCGAGCAATCCGCTGTTGCGCATCACCGATGTCGCAGACATCGCCAAACGCGGTCATGCCATCGGCGCGCTCGTAGTCGCCGACAACACCTTCCTCTCGCCCGGCTGGCAGCAGCCGATCGCGCTCGGCGCCGACATCGTCGTTCACTCGACCACGAAGTACATCAATGGCCACAGCGACGTGGTCGGCGGCGCGGTGATCGCCGCGAAGAAGGAAGTCGCCGAGCAGCTCGCGTGGTGGGGCAACTGCCTCGGCCTCACGGGCGGCGCTTTCGACAGCTATCTGACGCTTCGGGGCCTGCGCACGCTGCACGTGCGCCTGCGCGAGCACGGCAGGAATGCCCAGGCGGTCGCCGAGTTCCTGGCGAAGCAGAAGTCCGTCAAGCGCGTGTACTTCCCGGGATTGCCCTCGCATCCCGGCCATGACATCGCAAAGCGTCAGCAATCCGGCTTCGGCGCGATCGTCACGATCGAAGTGCAGGGCGGCGTCGATGGCGCGAAGCAGTTTTCCGAAGCGCTGGAGCTGTTCTCGCTGGCGGAGTCGTTGGGCGGTGTGGAGAGCCTGATCGCGCATCCGGCGACAATGACTCATGCCGCGATGGCGCCCGAAGCCCGCGCGGCGGCAGGCCTGGTCGATGGGTTGCTGCGGCTGTCCATCGGCATCGAGTCCACAGAAGACCTGCTGCGCGACCTGCAGAACGGCATCGCCGCCCTGGGCTAGTCAGTCAGCTATCTCGCCGCAGGTCACGTTGGTGACCGCGGCGGTGATGGCGCCCGCGCGGTCAGAGGCCATGAGCACCGCGGCGTTGGCGACTTCGGCCATCTTTGGCATTCGCTTGAGCATCGTCTTCTCGGCGATGCGGGCTTCGAAGGCTTCGCGCGTGACCCCTGCGAGCCGAGCATGTTCGCCGATGGCGAAGGCAACGCCCGGCGCATCCGGTGAACCCGAGGACCGAAGCGCGACTACCCGAATTCCATCACCGCCCAGATCCACGGCGAGCTGCCGGCACAACCCTTCGATGGCCGCACAGGCGACTCCGAACCCACCGCTGCCGGTGTAGGGCTTGCGCGCCACCTGCGCGGTGAGCGCGAGGATGACGCCGCTGTGCCGCCTGGCCATGTGGCGGGCGGCGGCGGTTGCCGTGAGGAAGTGCGTGCGCACGGCGCCTTCGACAGGGGCGACGACATCCTCGACCGACATTCCAGCCAGCGAATCGCCCTGGGGACCAGCGAGACTGATGAGGTTGAATGAAACATCGACGCGGCCATGAGAGCCGATGACGGCGTCGAGATGCTTTGCAATGGAATCCTCATCGAGCGCGTCCACTTTTGCGGCCGCCGCCGAATCCCCGGCCCGGGCGATTTCCGTGGCGAGTGCCTGTACCTTCTCGAGGGTTCGACCTGCGAGTTCGACGTGAGCACCTTCGCGTGCAAATGCGCGCGCCACCGCGCTGCCCATGGCGCCAGCCGCGCCGTAGATCACCGCCACCTTGCCCGCTAACAAGCCGGCGCGCGTGGCCGGCGCCGGCTTCTTGCCGGATGCGGCGGTGGAAATCGTCGGCACCGTGGCGGCGGCACCGGCCACGAGAAAATCACGACGAGAGGCCGCTTCCATGAGGGTCACATACAGCAGGAGACGGGCGGGGTGTAGCGGCCGGTAGGTGCGACCTCGCCACCCTTGCCATACATGTTGTGTGGCCTGACCCAATCCGTGAGTGAATGGTAGGGGCCGTTTTCATTACGACCCAGCGGCATGACTTCGAGAACGCGGTAGATGCCGAGGAAATCTTCGCCGCCACGCGCGTAGTTCGAATACGTGTGGAAGATGTCACCGGAAGCATCGCGGTAGAACACGCTGTTGCCCGAGATGTCCTCGATGCCCGGATCGCAATACGTGTAGTTGTAGAAGACGCGCTGCGCGGCCAGGTCTTCCGGCCTGAACGAAACCCCGTAGTCGTAGTTGAAGTCCGAGCCGAACGAGGAATAAAAAGGCGTGCGCCATTGCATTTTCGTGCGCAGGGCCTCGAGCTCCGGCATCGTGGCGCGCGCAATGGCCACCACCGATACATCGTGGTTCTCCAGGTGTGGCAGCAGACTTTCGAGATGATCGACTCCCAGTGCGCATCCCACGCATTGCAGCGGCTGGCCTGGACCCTGCATGACGTGTTGCACGAACAACTGGCTGCGCCCGCGGAACAGATCGGCGAATGAGACCCGGCCATTGGGAGAATCGAACTCGTAGCGCTTGTCGACCTTCACCCAGGGCAGGGCGCGGCGTTTTTCCGCCAGCGCATCGCGGCGGCGCGTGAACTCCTTTTCTTCGAGCAGCAGTTGTTTACGCTCGGCAATCCATTTTTCCCGATTCACGATGCGATTCATGACGTCTCCTCAGGGTTGGTTCTTTTTGCCCTTACCGCTACTGGTCGAACGGCCAAACAGCAATTCGACATAGCGATAGAGGTGATCGAGGCTGTCGATCGCCGCCCTGGAGTCCTGCCGGGCCTTGGCCATGATGAAAGCGCCCTGGATCACCGCCTGCATGTGCACGGCGAGCGATTCACTATCGACCCCTTTCACCGCCTGCTCGCGCACTACGTCGTCGATGATGGCGCGCAGGAAGAACAAGTGTTTCTCGATCGATGCGGCGCAGGCGTCACGGATGGCAGGGTAGGTCTCGTGGACTTCCTGGATGGTGGTGCCCGCGTAGCAGGTCCATTCCCAGATATCGCCGCTCAGAAGCTCCTTGCGAAAGGCCACATATCCAAGCAGCCGGTCCAATGGATCCGCGAGCCTTTGATACGAGGCGAGCGCAAAGACCTGAAAAGCGCGGTCGTTCCATTGCCCGGCGGCGGCGATGGCCAGATCTTCCTTGCTGGCGAAATGGTGGAAGAAGCTGCCCTTGGTGACGCCCGCGGCGGCACAGACGTCTTCGACGCGTGTGGCGGCGTAGCCATTGGCGCGCACCAGGTCGATGGTGGCGGCCAGCAGCCGGGTTCTGGAGTTCTCGGGAGTCTCGGCCATGTGTCACCGTACCAGCGGGTATGGTGGACCATACCGGCGAGTACGTAGGCCGTCAAGCGTGCGGCGTCAGCTCTGCAATGCAGCGACCACGGCGTCACCCATGCGGCGAGTGGTCATGGCCGGCCGGCCGTGCTCGGCGATGTCCGCGGTGCGCGCCCCGTTGGCGATGCAGCGGTCGACGGCCTGTTCGACCGTTGCCGCTTCGCGCTCCAGCTCGAGCGAATGCCGCAGCAGCAACGCGACACTGAGGATCGTGCCGATCGGATTCGCGATGCCTTTGCCGGCAATGTCCGGGGCCGAGCCGTGGATGGGCTCGTACAGCCCGCGTTTGCCATCTCCTATCGAAGCGGACGGCAATACACCGAGAGAGCTCGCCAGCATGGCGCCTTCGTCGGTCAGGATGTCGCCGAACATGTTCTCGGTGAGCATGACGTCGAACTCGCGCGGACGCTTCAGCAGGTGCATGGCGGCGGAGTCGACCAGCATGTGCTCGAGATCCACCTCGGGAAATTCCGAATGAATGACGTGCGAGGCGACCTCGCGCCACAGGCGAGAGGTCTCGAGCACGTTGGACTTGTCGATGGAGACGACCTTCTTGCGCCGCTGCATGGCGAGGCGGCCGGCGACACGCGTGATGCGCTCGATTTCGCTGGCGGAGTAACTGCAGAGGTCCGTGGCGAGAGTCGGCGTGCGGGTCTTGGCGCCGAAGTAGATGCCCCCGGTGAGTTCGCGCACGAACACCAGGTCCACGCCGTCGAGAATTTCGGGCTTGAGCACCGAGGCGTCACGCAACGCCGGGTGAAGCTTGATGGGCCGCAGGTTGGCGTACACGCCGAGCTCGCGGCGCAATCGAAGCAGGCCCTGCTCGGGGCGAACGGCAGCCGATGGCCCCCACTTCGGGCCGCCGATGGCGCCTAACAACACGGCGTTGGCCGCGAGGCAGGTGTCGAGCGTGGTCTGCGGCAGCGGATCGCCGGTGAGGTCGATGGCGATGCCACCGAACGGCGCCTCCTCGAGAATGAATTCGTGCCCGAAGCGTTTGCCGATCTGTTCGAGCACACGGACGCCTTCAGCGACGACCTCGGGACCGATGCCATCGCCCGCGATGACGGCGATTTTTGCTTTCATCGGTGACTGTGTTCGTACGCGGTGATGGCGGCATTTTGCGAGAGCAGGAAGCCGAGCTCATCGACACCATTCAGGAGGCAGAAGCGTGCGAAACCTTCGAGCGGGAATTTCACCTGGGTTCCGTTGGGCAGGGTGAGCGTGGTGCTTTCGACATCGATGGACACTTCGACACCCGGGTTGGCCAGCAACCACGCGTGCGTCTGCTCATCGACGAGCACGGGCAGGAGGCCGTTCTTCAGGCAATTGGTGCGGAATATATCGGCGAACTCGGTGCTGACGACGGCCTGGAATCCAAAATCCTGCAGCGCCCAGGGCGCGTGTTCGCGAGAGGAGCCACAACCGATGTTGCGACCGGCGACGAGAATTGCGGCGCCTTTCGCTTCAGGGCGGTTCAACACGAACTCGGGCTTCGGATTGCCGGCGGCGTCATAGCGCCAGTCGGCGAACAGGTGTTTGCCGAAGCCAGCCTTCGATGTGGAGGTGAGAAACCGCGCCGGAATGATCTGGTCGGTGTCGACGTTGGTCGCGGGCAACGCGACGGTGCGGGAGCGGATATTTTTGACGGCCATTTTGATCAGTTGAACTCGCGCGGATCGGTGATACGGCCACGGATGGCGGAAGCGGCGGCGGTTTCGGGGCTCGCTAGCAGCGTGCGCGCGCCGACGCCCTGGCGGCCTTCGAAATTTCGATTGCTGGTGCTGATGGAATAGTGGCCGGTGGGTACGAGGTCACCATTCATGCCAAGGCACATCGAGCAGCCGCTCTCGCGCCATTCGGCGCCGGCGTCGAGAAACACCTGGTGCAGGCCTTCGGCCTCGGCCGCGCGTTTGACACTCTGGGAGCCGGGCACCACGAGCATCTTCACGCCCTCGGCGAGCTTGTGGCCGCGCAGTACGCGCGCGGCATTGCGCAGATCCGAAAGTCGGCCGTTGGTGCAGCTGCCGACGAACACGTTCTGCACAGGCACTTCGGAAATGATCTGCCCGGCAGCGAGACCCATGTACTTGAGCGCCTTCTCGAACACGGCGTCGCCCTGCATGGGCACGGAGCCGGTGATCGGCGCGACCATGCCCGGATGGGTGCCATAGGTGACCATGGGCACGAGCTCGCTGGCATCGATGTCGATGGAGCGATCGAAAGTGGCGCCGGCATCGGTGGGTAGTTTGCTCCAGCGCGCAACCGCGGCGTCCCACTCGGCGCCCTTGGGCGCGCGTGGCGTGGCGGCCAGGTATTCGAAAGTCGTGGCGTCCGGAGCAATCATGCCGGCGCGCGCGCCTGCTTCGATGGACATGTTGCAGATGGTCATGCGCTCATCCATCGACAGGCGCTCGATGGCGCGGCCACGAAATTCGAGCACGTAGCCGGTGCCACCCGAGACGCTGATCTTGCCGATGATCGCGAGGATCAGATCTTTCGCGGTGACGCCTTTCGGCAGATCGTTGACGACGTTGATGGCAAACGTCTTCGGCCGGCGTTGCAGCAGGCACTGGGTCGCCAGCACGTGACCGACTTCCGTGGTGCCGATGCCGAAGGCGAGGGCACCGAATGCGCCATGCGTCGAGGTGTGGGAGTCGCCACAAACAATCGTCTTGCCGGGCTGGGTCAGCCCGAGCTCGGGCCCGATGATGTGCACGATGCCGCGTCGGCTGTCCTGAAGATTGAACAGCTCGACGCCGAACTCTCGCGCGTTGATCTCGAGCTGCTGTACCTGCCGCGCCGCGGAGTCCACCGCGATGGGCACGCCGCCGAACACCTGTTCGGTACGCGTCGGCGTCGAATGATCCATCGTCGCAAGCGTGAGGTCCGGGCGTCGCAACCTGATGCCGCGGGTACGCAGTTCCGTATAGGCCTGTGGCGTCGTCACCTCGTGGGTGAGGTGCAGATCGATGAACAGAACGGCGGGAGTATCAGCAGTCTCCGGCACGACCACGTGGTCGTTCCAGACTTTCTCGAACATCGTCTTTGGTTGGCTATTCACGGGGTCGTCTTGGTGAAGAATGGGGTCAGTAAGAATGGGGTCAGGCACCGTTTTTCGAAGACGAAAAACGGAGCCAGACCCCTAGCTACTAACCGGCGACGGCGGCCCGGGGGGCGTTCATGTCGACGTAATCGAGCCAGCCGCGCGGATCCTGGGTCTTGCCCTGCACCAGGCCGAAATAGGCCGCCTGGAGCTTGTGCGTGATCGGTCCGCGCTTGCCATTGCCGATCTGGATGGCGTCCACCGACCGAATGGCCGCGACTTCCGTGGCCGTGCCGGTGAAGAACAGCTCGTCGGCCATGTACAGGAATTCGCGCGGAATGGAGATCTCGCGCACTTCGATGCCGAGATCCTTTGCCAGCGTGATGACGGTGTGGCGCGTGATGCCGGCGAGCAGTGAATGCGCCATGCCGGGCGTATAGAGCACGCCGTCCTTCACGAGGAAGAGATTCTCGCCGGCGCCTTCGCTGACCGTGCCGTCCGGGCCAAGCCCGATGCCTTCGACAAAGCCGAGACGCTTCGCCTCGAGGCCGATGAGCTGGCTGGAGAGGTAATTGCCGCCGGCCTTGGCCATGGCGGGAATCGTGTTAGGCGCAACGCGCTGCCACGACGACACGCACACATCGACGCCTTCGTCTTCGGCGGCGCCGAGATATTTGCCCCATTCCCAGCCGGCAATGGCGACTTCGATCGGTGGGTCGATCTTGGGCACGACACCGGCTTCGCCATACCCGCGAAATGCGACCGGGCGGAGGTACGCGCCGCGCGCCAGGCCGTTCTGCGAAATGACCTCCCGGCAGGCGTGATTGATCTGGTCTTCCGTGAAGGGAACGTTGATGCGATACACCTTCGCCGACTCGAACAGGCGGTGCGTGTGATCGCGCAGCCGGAAGATGGCCGGACCGCGCGGCGTTTCGTAGGCACGAACGCCTTCGAACACCGACGAGCCGTAATGCAGTGCGTGCGAGAGCACGTGCACGGTCGCCTTTTCCCAAGGGACCAGCTTGCCGTTGAACCAGATGTATTTCGTTGCGGGTATGGGCATTTGCCTGAACTCCGAATTTGTTAGATCGCCGCCTGCGCGACACGTGAGCGCGAGATTGCACCCTGGGCGAGCTCGATGCGGTTGATAACTTCGA
>DASQJS010000448.1:0-14504 GCA_035630995.1 Steroidobacteraceae bacterium
GAGCAGGTCACGAATGGCCTCTTCGGAGCGCACGTCGGCCTCGGTGACCGGGGTCTTGTCCGCCTTCACCTCGATCTTCACGTTGCGTTGGTAGAAACCGCGGATCACTTCCGCGGCGGCGCGCGCCGCGTCGAGGGCGGCATTGAGTTCATTCGACATTTCGGGGTTCGGCATGGCGGGCGAAGCCTGCGGTAGCTGCGCCGGAACTGTCAATTCGCAACGAATCTCGCTAGAGTTCGGCCCGCCGAAAGGTTACGGGAAGCTGGTGAGCCGCCATTAGATGGCAATTCCAGCACTGCCCCCGCAACGGTAATCGAACCGCAACTCGTCAATTGCCACTGAGCCGCAAGGCTTGGGAAGGCGACGCGTCGGAACAGCGATGTTCCAGTTCGAGAGTCCGGAGACCGGCCTGACGGCATCATTCCCAGTTGCGGCGGGCAACGGGACGGGCTTCATGCCCTTCCTGTCCGCTCTCATCCTGGGTGTTCAAGCATTCGGCCATGCGGGCGTGCATGGAAAGGGCATTTTTCATGAATCGCAACTCATCTACGCAAGTGGCGCTCGCCGTCGCTGCGGCTCTCGTTTCACCCACGATCTTCGCGCAGGACGACCTCGACGAGACCGTGGTCACCGCGACGCGCACCCCCGTGGCGCTCGACGCGGTCGGTGCACCGGTCATCGTCATCACGCGCGACGACATCGAGCGTTCACTCGCCAGCGACGTCAGCGAGCTCCTGCAAGCGCACGCCGGCCTGGAAATCGCGCGCAACGGCGGCCCCGGGCAAACCACGTCGCTGTTCACGCGCGGCACCGAGAGCAACCACACCGTGGTGCTCATCGACGGCGTGCGGATCAACCCGGGCACCATCGGCGGCGCCGCGTTACAGAACATCGCGCCCGAATCGATCGAGCGCATCGAAATCGTCAAGGGCCCGCGCTCTTCTTTATATGGGACCGATGCCATCGGCGGCGTCGTGCAATTGTTCACGCGCGGCGCGGCCAAGGATGGTGCGAGTGCCGGCGCCACTTTCGGCAGCGACAACACCCAGCAGGTGTTTGGCGATTTTGCTTTGACGACGGGCGAAAAACTGCGGCTCGGTTTTGGCGGCAGCTACGCCGAAAGCGAGGGTATGCCGGTGTTCGTCGACGACAACACCGATCGCGGCTATCGCAATGTCACCGGCCGGGCGTCCCTCGAATACTCCGCGACGGATGAGCTGACCCTGCGCGCGCGCGCCTGGGATACCTCCGGCCGAACGGAATATTCTTCACAGACCTTCTCGGATCCGCCGTACGCGGCCGTCTCGCAGGACTTCGAAAACAGCGTTTACTCGGCGGAAGTCGAATACCGGCGCGCCGAAGGTTTCGGCGTGCGCGCCACGGTGAGCCACGCGCTCGACGACATCGAGCAGCTGCAACCGGGGTTCGGTCCGGCGGAATTCGACTACGCGCGCACCGCCCGCACCAACGTCGACGTGCAAATGGACCTGGCGCAGGTCGGCACGCATGCGTTCACCTTAGGCCTGCAGCACAGCGACGAAAACACCCGGGCGCAATCCTTTGGCACGGTGTTCGACGAAGACACCTCGGTGATGCAGGCATTCGTCCAGGATCAGTTCGAGGTCGGCCGCCTCACCTCGCGGCTGGCGCTCGGGGGTGTGGATCATGAGACCTTCGGCAACGAGCTCACCTGGAACGCGGAATTCAGCGCCGCATTCGACACTGGCACACGCATGACGCTCTCGGGAGGCACCGCGTTCCGCGCACCCGACAGCACCGATCGATTCGGCTTCGGCGGCAACCCGGATCTCGGCCCCGAGGTTTCGGAGCAGGTGGAATTTTCGGTGCGCCAGAAGTTAGGCGCCCGCCACCAGCTCGCGCTGTCCGCGTTCGACAACCACATCGACGATCTCATCGAATACGTGGTCACCGACTTCGTCACGTTCGAAGGGCAGAACCAGAACGTCGAGCGCGCGCGCATCAAGGGCGTGGAGCTCGGGTACAACTTCACGGGTGAAGCGTGGCGCGCCCGCGCCGAGCTCACCTTGCAGGATCCTCGCGACGAGACGACCGGCGAACGCCTGCTGCGCCGCTCACGCGAAGCGCTGATGGTGGCGGTGAATCGCGACGTGGGTGCGCTCGATGTGGGCGTGGACATCGTCGCAGTCGGCGACCGCAAGGATTTCGGGTTCCCGGCACCCGTTACGCTCGATTCCTACACGCTGGTCAATGCCACGCTGCGGTATAGAGTGAACGACGCGCTCACGTTGCAGGGCCGGTTCGAGAACATCTTCGATGAGGACTACACATACGCCGAGGGCTACCGCACTGAAGGTGCCTCGTACACCGTTGGAGTACGCTACAGCTTCGAATAACTCTCGCAGCGCAGGGTGGCGGTATGGGCAATCGCTTGAGCAGGATCTATACACGCACAGGCGACGATGGCACCACGGGCCTCGGCGACGGAGCGCGGGTTCGCAAGGATCACATCCGTGTCGAGGCCTATGGCACCGTGGACGAGGCCAATAGCGCCATCGGGGTGATCCTCAGCGTTCCCGGATTGCCCGCGGAAGTTGCCCGATGCCTCACGGAAATCCAGCATGACCTGTTCGATCTCGGTGGAGAGTTGTGCATTCCCGGCACGAAGGCCATCAGGGCGGAACAGATCGACAAGCTCGAACAGGTGCTCGACAAGTTCAACGAGCCGCTGCCCGCGCTGAAGGATTTCATACTGCCGGGCGGCGGCCCCGCCGCCGCGCATTGCCACCTGGCGCGAACCATCGTGCGGCGCGCCGAGCGCTGCGTGTGGACGCTGGCGGGATCGGAGCAGGTCAACGTCGAAGTGCCGAAGTACCTGAACCGGTTGTCAGATCTGCTGTTCGTGCTGGCGCGCGTGCTCGCGCGGCATGAACACGGTTCAGAAGTCCTGTGGCGCCACGACCGCGGCGCCGGCCGGTAAAGCTGCGTCAGGCAACGGACTGCCATGAGCGAAGCCGATTCACTCACTGACCTCATCCGGCGCGCACAGGACGGCGACGAAGCGGCGTTGCGCATCGTGTTCGATGCAACATACGCGGAACTGCGCGGACTGGCGCGAGCGCGGCTGCGCAAGGGCAGCCGCAATACCTTGCTCGATACGACCTCGCTGGTGCACGAGGCCTTCCTGCGTTTCGCCGACGCGGGCCGCCTGCATATCGGCGATCGACAGCATTTCCTGCGTTATGCAAGCCATGTGATGCGCTCGGTCATCGTCGACTTCGTGCGCGAAAAGCTGGCCCAGCGGCGTGGTGGCAATGCCGTGCATGTCACGCTGGACTCGCAGATCGGCGACGCGCCGAATGCCGGCGAAAGGGAGATCTTGCAGGTACACGAAGCGCTCGAAGAGCTGGCGCAACTCGACCCGCGTATGGTGCAGGTGATCGAAATGCGCTATTTCGCAGGCATGACCGAGGCCGAGATTGCCGCCGCGCTGGGAGTAAACGACCGCACGGTGCGCCGCGATTGGCAAAAGGCGAAGCTGCTGCTTGCCGATGCGCTGAAGTAGTCGACGCCGGACTGTCCGGATCTTGCGCGAAATTCCGTTATTGCCCGGCTGGAGCAATTTTCACGGGGCGCTGTCATGCAGAAGTTGCAGATCGATGCGAGTACCTGGTCGACATTGAATCGTCTGCTCGATGAGGCGCTCGACAAGCCTGCCGCCCAACTACCGCAATGGCTCGACGAGCTGGCGCCGGAGTTCGAGGGCCTGAAGCCGCGGCTGCGCGACCTTCTCTCGCGTACCGGCCTGATCGAAACCGGTGAGTTTCTGCACACGCTGCCGAAGTTCGAGCTCGAACCGGACGACCTTGCAGCCGCCAGCGGCGAACACGCAGGCCAGGAAATCGGGCCATATCGACTGGTACGCGAGCTCGGCAGCGGTGGTATGGGTGTGGTGTGGATGGCGGAACGTACCGACGGTCTCATCGATCGGCCGGTAGCACTGAAGCTGCCCCACGGCGCCTGGAAGCGCGCCGGTCTCGCGGAGCGCATGGCGCGCGAGCGCTCGATCCTCGCCACTCTCGCTCATCCGAACATCGCGCATCTGTATGACGCCGGCATCACCGCCGATGGCCAGCCCTATCTCGCCATCGAGTACGTCGAAGGGCGGCGCATCGATTACTTCTGCGATGAGCAGTCGATGGACGTGAAGGCCCGACTGCGGCTGTTTGCGCAGGTCGCGGACGCCGTGGCGTACGCGCACGCAAAACTCGTCGTGCATCGCGATCTCAAGCCGGCAAACATCCTCGTCAGTGCCGGGCGGGTGAAGTTGCTCGACTTCGGCATTGCCAAGCTGCTCGAGGACGGTGAAGCGCGCGAGACGCGGGTCACCGAGCTGTCGGGGCGCGCGTTGACACCCGACTACGCTTCGCCGGAGCAATTGCGTGGTGAGCCGCTCACCATTGCCTCGGATGTGTACTCGCTGGGCGTCGTACTGTACGAACTGCTGTGTGGCCAGCGTCCATACAAACTTGCGCATGATTCCCGCGGCGCGCTCGAGGACGCCATTCTGCAAGCCGAGCCGCCGGCACCCAGCGGCGTCGTGCCTTCCGCGCGCCGCCGGGAATTACGCGGTGATCTCGACACCATCGTCCTCAAGGCGCTGAAGAAAAAACCGGGCGAGCGTTACGCAACCGTGCATGCGCTGGCGGACGACATTGGCCGGTTTCTCGATGGCCACCCGGTGCTGGCGCGCCCCGACTCGTGGACCTATCGAACGTCCCGTTTATTGCGTCGACACAGGCTCGTTTTTTCGGCGAGCACCGCGGTGGCAGTCGTGCTCGTCGGCGCCACGCTGTACTCCATGCGCCAGGCGCAACTCGCCCGTACCGAAGAGTTACGCGCAGGACAGGTCGAGCAGTTCATTGCGTCGATTCTCACCGATACCCAGTCTGCCGAATCACCGACCGCGGAAGGACTGCTGAAGCAAGCCCGCGCCCGGATAGGCGACGAGTTTGCCGATCACCCGCTGACACAGATTCGTTTGCTCCTCATCGTCAGCCGAAGCCTCATCGGGTTCTCCGAGTACGACGCCGCCGACGAAGCCCTGGACGCAGCTCTGTCCATCTCGCGAGACCATCCCGACGCCGCGGACTCCTATGTCCGGCAGGCGCGCGTGCAGCGACTGTCGTTGCACCGCTTCCGCGGCAGACTCGTCCAACTTCGCCAGGAACTTCCCGCGTTGCGGTCGGAAATGGATCGCGATGGCAACTGGTCACCTGCTGACCGCGTCAAACTTCTCATAGAAGCAGCATATTCAGCCAACCTGGATGCCCTGGATGAACGGGCCGCCGTCGACATCCAGACTGCCGCCGACCTCGCACTCCGGGAGCTGGGCCCTCGTCACGAGCTCACGCTCGAGGCCGCAAGCGCCCGCAGCGCGATCCTGCGAGGAGCCAACCGATACGACGAGGCAATAGCAGCGGCTGAACAGGCCCTTGCACTCATGATCAGCGCATACGCACCCAACCTGTATCACCGCCGGATACTCGACGCGCGAATGGCGCTCGGCACCAGCTACCTGAGCAAGGGTAGGATTCATGACGCCGTACGGGAGCTGGGCACCGTGATTGATCACGCCGGCGATCGCGATTTTCTCGAGCTCTATGCGCAGGTCCATATCACTCGCGCCTGGGTTTCAGGCGGCGAACCACAAGCTGCGCTGCGGGCCCTGGCCCGCGCCGAATCACTCGCGCTCGACTCGAACAATGCCGATACAGTCATCCTGAGTCAGGCCATGGCGCTGCGCGCCTATGTGCTCGCGTCGATGGGAGAAATGTCGCCGGCATTGCAAGTCATCGACGAGGCGTTGAAGCGTTACGGGCGCGAACATGCCCGTGACCACCCTCCGACGCTTGCCTTCCGCGCGCTCAGAGCAATGATTCTTGCGCACCTGGCGCGCATTGGAGAGGCCCGCGCCGAACTCGAGGAGATCTCCGGGCTCAATGAGATCTCTGGAAAGAAGTCCAGCATATTGCACTGGACCTTGCCGCATCTGTCTTACGCCAAAGGGGTTGTTGAACGACTCGCTGGAAACTGCGATCTCGCGCTCACCTTGCAGCAGGAAGCGCTGCAGTCGATCAGGGCAGACCCCGGCACGTGGCTGAAGCGCGCCAGAATTCTCGGCGAAATCGGCCTGTGCGCACCGGCCGGACAGAAAGCCCGCGCAGTCACATCACTAGACCAGGCGCTTTCGCTGCTTCGTGAACATCAAACGTCCGGGACATCCAGCGATCGCTTTACGCTCGAACTGCAGGCAAAGCTGGCGAGCCTGACTCACTGAAAGTCGCGAATCCGGACACGCCTCTTGTCCGACAGGCTGCTAGTTCGCCACGCGCACCAGGCGCACGGACTTTGCCGCAGTCTGAATGACCGCATTCGACGTGGAGTCATCCTGGCCGTCGGCCATATGCAAAAGCATCACGGTAGTCTTGCTCAAACCGTCGTTTCCGCTCGAGGAACTGAACACTTCCGCGGTCGGTGGCGTGCCCGGAAATATCGTTTCGTTGATCGCCGGACCCGCGCACATGTGTTCGACGATGGATATGAGCTCCTTGATGTTTGGCAGCCGCCAGTCTGTGAATCCGGCGAACCCGCGATCCGCGGCGCCCTGCAACGCCTGCTGCCAGATGAACGTCGTTGTCGCCGTCGCAGTGCAAGAGTCATCCGTAAGGTCGGTCGGAGTTCCGTTGTCACTGAAGGTGTACCCCATCATGCAGCGTTCCCACATGAGGCCGGTACGGACGTCAGTCACCGTTCCATTGCCGTTGTTGGTGAATCGGCTCGTGGGGGTGGACTGATTGATTCTGTCATTACATGCCTGTTGCGCATTGACGGCGGTGCATAACAGCAGCGGGACGAGAATAAGGATGCGTGCTCGCATGATGGATATCTCCGATTGATTTTGCTCAGTTCCCGCCGCGGACCAGGATCAGTGAGAACGCCCTGCTTTTTGCGAAGATGGCGGAACCCCTGCCCTTCAGCTTGTCGACCGACCAGGCGATGCCGGGAGCCGATGCATCGGGCGTCGAAGTCCAATGCGACGTCGCCACCGATGTAGGTGCCGGGTTCGCAAAAAAATTGATGTCGTAGCGCGGCGCCGTACTGAATCTGCTGATATCGGCGATCGACTGCAGCTCCTCGCGCGTCGCCAACCGCCAGTCGGTCCGGCCACACAAACCGACCGCATTGACGGCGCTGACGTACTTCTCGGTATCGCAGTTGCTGCCATCCACACACACGCCGCCGTTGGCAGTTCCAGCGCTACCGCCGTCATTGATGCCGGTGGAGTTGAACCAGGTGTACGTCCAGTCCTTGTCACGCAAGCCCCCATTGTCGGTCCTGACTTCCCACTGAAGACCGGTGACTTCGTCCTGCACGCAGTCCCATGGGCTGACGTCGTATGCGACGGCCTGGTCGATCAACGGAGTACCGGTCGCATCGAGCTTCGTGAACGAAAAGCCGGCGGCGCCATCGGCGTTGTTGTTAGCCGTCGCATCCCGGCCGAACTCGGCGTCCTGTCCTGGAAAAGCCGAAGTCTGGGAGCAGGCGACGGCGGCATTGCTCTCGTTCGCGCAGAGTGTGATGCCCGTGTCGTTCAGCGCGCGCAGCGTGACCGCATCATCGTCGACGATGCTGCCCAGCGCGCTGTCGATGGCTAAACGAGTGTTCGCGGACGTGTTGCTCAAGGTCACAGTCAGGGTTTCATCACCTTCGATCAGTGCGTCGGCGCTCACGGGAACCACGACGCTACCCGACGTAGTTCCCGCCGGAATGCGCAGCGTGCCCGAACTCGCCACGTAGTCCGCGCCCGCGGTGGCCGTACCATCGGCGGTCGCGAACTGCACGGTGACATCGTCCGTCGTCACACCACTCAGCGTGACCGGAAACACCAGCGACACCTGGCCGGCGTCGCCTTCAGTGATATTTGCGCCAGCGATCGTCAGGACCGGTTCGTCGTCGTCGATCTGGCCGACGGCCCGATCGATTCGCAGGCGTGCGCTTGCGGATGGCGCGCTGAGTCGCATGAGCAGCGCCTGATTGAACTCGCCCAAGCTGTCGTTGATTACCGGGACCTGCACGATCACCTGTCTGCTACCGGCTGGAATTGTCGCGACGCCTGACGTTGACACGTAGTCTTCGCCGGCGAGTGCCGAAAGATCCCGGGTCTCGTACTCGACGCTGACATCCGTAGCGGCAACCGCGTCGAGTGCGATGGGAAAGGACAGTGCCACTGTGCCGGCGTCACTTTCATTGACGGCCGCGGCACGGCCGACGCTGATCGCCGGCGCGGCCCGGCGCGGGGCTTCTCCACTGTCGCGGACCAACCGGGTTTCTGCGCTTGCGGTCTTGTCGATCGACGAGACCCGGCCCAAGGCGAAGTCGACGATCCTGGCTGCAGCACCACTCACCGGATCGGGCGTGGAGGACCAGGTGATGGTGGGGGCCGCGAATGGAAACGTGATGGTATCGATCGTCGGCGCGATGCATTGCAATTGAACGATGGACTCCAGCTCCTTCAGGTTCGGCACCCGCCAGTCGCCATGGCCTGCAAGCGCATCGCTAGCGGCCGCCTGCAGCGCCGCCTGCCAGTTACCAGGCGAACTGCCTGCCACGTCGCAGGTGTCGTCCCGAAGATCAGCAGTGGTGCCCTGTGCGTTGAGCACGTAGCCCAAGGGGCAGCGCTGCCACATCAACCCCGTGTGTGCGTCATTGACGGTGCCGTCGCCGTTGTCGAGGAAGCGAGCCGCGTCCAGGGGTGCATCGCAAGTCGCCTCGAGCGAATCGTCCGCCGGCGCGCTCGTGGTCTCGAAGCGGAATCCGCCGTCTACGTCGAGTGGATCCTGGACGATTCCCTGCGAAAGTCCTTCGCGGAAAACCTTCTGCACCTCGATGCGGATGTCGTATTCAACCGTGTACAGCGTGCCCGTCGTGATCCTGCCCAGATTGACGACGCCCGTGAAGCGGCTCGTCTGGTAGTAGCCCCCGGGGATGTCGGTCGTTGGCGCCAGCTTCATCACGCGCCCTGATTGGCCGTTGCTGGCGAGATCGTAGACCACAGCACCGCCAATGCTCGTCTTCTCGACACTGAGGAACGGCGTCAGATCATTCGCCTGCAGTTTCACCTCGTGCCTGAACTGCTCCTGCCAGCCGAGCTCCTGCTCCTCGTTGACGCCGATCTGGTGCAAGTCGCCCGGGGCCAGGCGCACAGTCATGGTGTAGCCGCTCGATGGGATCACATCGTCGACCGGCTGCCCGGCCAGGATCAGATGAAGAGAGGTGAGACTGATGGTGAACGTGGCGATATCGCTCGGCAGGCCTTTCGTGAACGTCCTCCGCCAGATCAGCTGGACGCTGCCGGCCTCCAGCTCCTTGTTAGGGTCATCCGCAGCGGCAAGTACGCGCACGAGACCGGCCTCGGTGGCAAACGCGGTGAGAGGCGCCCTGATACCCAAGGCGTCCGGAAACCCCACACTCATCGGGAATGGGACGCTGCCGAGCAGGCCGGGCACGCCGGCAGTGCGAATGCTCTCGGCGACCAAATATGGACCGGGATCATCGAGCAGCGGTCCCGATTCAAAAATTGCCCATGCATTCGCCGCGCCCTGCGCATCGCAGGCAAGCGGGCTGAAGAGCGCGAAGAAGGTGAGCGTCAGAACCGCACTTCGGCGCTGGTTGCACCGGCGACAAGTCATCACGATCCACCTCCATCACTCACCAGGCGCGCTGCCCGGAGAGCGTCTTTGGCAACGAGAAGGGCATCTGCGGTCAACAGACTGACGGCCCACGCCTCGCTGCCCCGGACGGAGCCCGACCAATGACTCGCGCTCACGGACTGCGGAAAAAAATCGACGTCGATGAAAGGTGCGCTGCCCGATCCATAGTGGATGATCGACAGCAGTTCGGACCGTACCGGCAGCCGCCAGTCAGTGCGTCCACATAGCGCCGCTGCATTGACCGCTTCGCGATACTTCTCGGTGTCGCAATCGGACGAATTCACGCAGACACCGAGATTCTCCCTGCCGGTATCACCGCCATCGGCGACGCCGCTGGAATCGAACCAGCTGTAGCGCCAGTCCTTGTCGCGAAGCCCGCCGTCATCGGACTTCACTTCCCACAGGAGCCCCGTGACGTTGTCGAGCACGCAATGCCACGGCGCGGCGCTGAATGTCACCGACTGGTCGGGCAATGGCACCCCGTTCGCGTCCAGCTTGGTAAACGAAAATCCCGCGTGACCATCCGCGGCGGTATTCGTCGTCACGTCGCGCCCGTGTTCCGCATCCTGGCCCGGGAACACATCGGTGCCGACCACGGCGGAATTGCAGCCCAAGCCAATGTTGACGCCGTTCGAGCAGGTAGTGACGCCGGTATCGTTCAGGCCCGCACCAAGTGGCGCTGGCTGGGCATCGTCATTGATGATCGTGACAATCGCGCTGGCGGTTCCCAGCGTGGCGCCGGAAGCGCCTGTCAACGTGACGGTGAAAGTTTCATCGGCTTCGAAAACCGCGTCACCGTTGATGGCTATGGTGATATTTGCTGCGGTCGATCCGGCCGCGATTGTCAGCGTGCCGCTGCCGGCGGTGTAGTCGCTGCCTGCCGTGGCCGTGCCGTCGGCCGTCGTGAAGGTCGCCGTCAAGTTGCTGCTCGCAGCGGCACTCGACGTGACCGTGAGCACGAAATTGGTGACACCGCTGTTTCCTTCCGCAGTTGCAACGATGCCGATGCTCAGCTGCGGAGGAATGGCAGGCGTGGGTTGGGGCTGCGGTTCCTCGCCGCCGTCATCGCCCCTGCCGCTGCACGCAGCAAGTGTAACGGCGACCATGATCAACAGGACGGCGATGACGAAACGGCGGCTGTAGGTACACATGCGCAGTGTGATGAATTCCATTTCGTGATCCTTGGCCTTCGACGGGTTTGTTGGCTCGCTAAACGACTTGTTCATGGCCACTGCCGTATTGGCGGTAACGGATTCCTGCCTGGAATCCGGACAACGAATTGAATGCTTTCGCCCCTACTCCACGCGATGCGCCAGCACCAGCGCACACACCGGCTGTCCGCGACAGGGAACGCTCGCGAACCTGGCTTGCAGCGGTCCCAGCGCCATGGCGCTTTGACGCCGCCTCGATGACGCCGCGGCGTGCAGCTCGCGTTGCAGGTGTTCCAGGTTGTCGTGCTGCAGCTCGATGAAAGTTGCGCAACCGGTACGCTCGTCGCGCAGCCAGCCGAGTGCCGCGTGCGCCCAGCTACCCGTTTGTGACTGCGCCATGTGTGACTGCGCCACGCACAAGCGCTGGTCGTGTCCGGCGGCCTGCAGTGCCGCCTCGTATGCAGCATGATTCGTCGGCCCCGCTCCGGTGCCGGCGATCAGCCTGACTACCACCACGTCCTCGAGGTCGATTTCCAGCTGATCTCAGCGCGATGCGCTCGCGATCGCCGGCGTGGTCGTGTCGCCATCGTCGAGGACGCTGCCTTGAAGAACCCTGCTGTTTTCCGCGGTGTCTTCGCGGGTGATTTCCACCTGCTCGATCCTGTCGCTCGTGTCCTGGACGATGGCCACTTCCGATTTGACGCCGGCTTTCTCGATGAAGTGTGTTTCTCTAACTACAACCACCCGATCATCGTGCGACAATTCCCAGCCAGGCACGAGTCCCACTGGCACCACCCAGCAAGGCCGGCCGGAACTTGTCCGTACGACAACAGGCCGGCGGATTCGCCGGCGCACGGGAGGCCAGCGTCGCGGATTGTCATAGGCGAAAACATCGCCTGTTTTCACAGTAAGCGCGATGCCAAGGGGTACCGCCAGCGCGGTAAAGAAGTTTCGACGTTTCATGGTCTCTCCTGCCTGTTCGATTTCGTCCATGCGTGTTGGCGCCACATCACCGCTAACGGGTATTCATCGAAAAAGCGGACACGCGGCTGCAGGAAACCGGGTGCGCCCGGTTTCGGCCGCAGATTCAGACCTGGTTGTGATTTGGCGAGACGGTCATCGGCGTTGCCGTAGTGACCGGAACCAGCTCGTCGCTGTGCCGCAGTGGGCGTGAGATCCGGCGAATCTCCGCGGTCAACGCGATGGCGAGAATATTCCGCCGGCGTATTCCGCACCGGAGCGCAGATAGTCGGCGGCTGGTACGCACATCCTGCCGGTCTTGTAGATTTTCTCGGTGTCGCCGCCCGCGACACGCACGGTGTACGTGCCGCTGGCGGCGGTGTACACCGTGACCTCGATGTCTTCCCGGCTCAAGTTCCGGATCTCGAGGCACCCATCCGCATCCTTGCCGAAGGACGTGTAACGGCAAGCCTGACCCTGGCAGGCGCCAACACCCAGTGCCGATGCGGCGTACAGGCAACCCAGCGAGGTCAGCAACAATTTCCTGATCATGGAAATCTCCGAATATCCGTGGTTCAGCGTACCCGCGACCATTCGAAAGACGGCCCCGGATCGGTCTTGCGGCCCGGGGCAATGTCGCTGTGGCCTACGATCCGGTCGCGCGGGATGGCATAGGCCTCTAACAACAAGGGAAGCAGCGTGCGCAGCGTCTCGTACTGCGCCGCTTCATACGGGGCTTCGTCCGTCCCTTCGCACTCGATGCCGATCGAATAGTCGTTGCAGGCTTCGCGCCCCTGCCACACGGACTTGCCGGCGTGCCACGCGCGATCGTTGAACGAGACGAACTGTTCGACCCTGCCGTCGCGGCGGACCAGCAGATGCGTCGAGACTCTGAGCGCCGCGCGCTCGCGAAATTCCGGGTGCGCCGCGGCCGGCAGGTTGCCCGTGAACAGGCGCGCGATCCATGGCCCACCGAACTCGCCGGGCGGCAGGCTGATTCCATGGAGCACGAGAAGGTCGGGAACGACTCCGGCCGGCCGTTCATCGAAAAATGGCGATAACACCTGCTTGACTCCGACCATCAGGCCGGTACTGACATCGACGCGCATGGCTGTTCCTCGCGCCCATCTTGCCACAGCAGCGTGCCACAATAGCCGCCCAAGAAATGGCACGCACCGAAAGCCTCATGAGTTCCGGCAATTCCGACTGGGTGACGCGCGATCTCGCGCATGTGTGGCATCCATGCACGCAGATGAAGGACCACGAGTCCGTGCCGATGATCCCGCTGCGCTCCGGAAAGGGCGTGTGGCTCGAGGACTTCACCGGCAAACGCTACCTCGATGGCATCAGCTCCTGGTGGGTCAACCTGTTCGGGCACGCCAACCCGCGCATCAACGCCGCCGTGCGCGAGCAGTTAGAGCAACTGGAACACGCCATCTTCGCCGGTTTCACGCATCCGCCCGCGGTGCAGCTCGCCGAGGAACTGGTGCGCGTGACGCCCGCGGGCCTCAACCGTTGTTTTTTTGCCGACAACGGCTCGGCGGCCGTCGAAGTCGCCGTGAAGATGAGCTTTCACTACTGGCGCAACACCGGCCACCAACGCAAGACCCGATTCATCACGCTTGCCAACAGCTACCACGGTGAGACGCTCGGAGCGCTCGCGGTGGGCAACGTGGATCTCTACAAGTCCATCTACCGGCCGCTGCTCATGGACGTGATCACCGTGCCCTCGCCCGACGCCTTCATGCGCGAGCCCGGAGTCACCGCCGCCGAGCATGCACGGAAAATGTTCGCGCACATGGAAGCGGCCATCGCGCAGAACCACGGCGAAGTGGCGGCGGTCATCGTCGAGCCGCTGGTGCAATGCGCCGGCGGCATGCGCATGTACGACCCGGTTTATCTGAAACTACTGCGTGAAGCCTGCGACCGGCACCAGGTACATCTGATTGCCGATGAAATCGCCGTCGGCTTCGGGCGCACCGGCACGATGTTCGCCTGCGAGCAGGCCGGCATTCGGCCCGACTATCTATGTTTGTCCAAGGGCCTCACGGGTGGTTACCTGCCACTCTCGGCCGTACTGACCACCGACGGTATCTACGCCGCCTTCTACGACGAATACACCAGGCTCAACGCGTTCCTTCATTCACACAGCTACACGGGCAATCCGCTGGCCTGTGCCGCGGCCAACGCCACGCTCGCCATTTTCCGCGAGGAGCCCGTGATCGAACGCAATCGCGCGACGGCGGCGCACATGCTCACTGCGGTCGGACATCTGCACGATCACCCTCATGTGGCAGAGATCCGTCAGTGCGGCATGATTCTCGCCATCGAGCTCATGAAGGATCCCGCCACCCGAACACCCTGGCCCTGGGAACAAAGGCGCGGCCTGCGAATTTACCGGCACGCGCTCGAACACGGCGCGCTGATTCGCCCGCTCGGCACTACCATCTACTTCATGCCGCCGTACGTCATCACGCGCGAGGAGATCGACCTGCTGAGCCGCGTCGCCACCGAAGGCATCGATCTCGCATGCGCGTGACCCGTATCTTCGTCGAGCAGAAGCTGGTCTCCGGCAAGGGCGTCGGCCTCCCCGAGCAGGCCGGCCTGCACCTCACGCGAGTGCTGCGCCTCGAGGCCGGCG
>DASQJS010000449.1:0-7156 GCA_035630995.1 Steroidobacteraceae bacterium
GGACATCAGCTGACCCGCCTGGCAGTAGCCGCATTGCGGCACGTCATGGTCGATCCACGCCTGTTGCAGCGGATGCAGCCTGGTCGGCGAGGGCGCGAGGCCCTCGATGGTGGTGATGGACTGACCGGCCACACCTGACACCGGCGTCGAACACGAGCGCACGGGATTGCCGTCGATGAGCACGGTGCAGGCGCCGCACAGGGCCATGCCACAGCCGAATTTGGTTCCAACCAGTCCGAGTGAATCGCGCAGCACCCAAAGCAGAGGTGTATTCGGGTCGACGTCCGCGCTCAGTTGCTTGCCGTTCACACGCAGATTCATGGTCGCCATGGATGCTTCCTCGATATTTCCCGTTTCTTCCTATAGCGGATTTCGTGCCTGGGGGGAATCCGACCGAAGCGTGTTTCGCCGCGGCGACAGGAAATCACGGACAACCCGAATCGCGCTTCGGCTCCATCGCTGCGGCGCGTTTCGGCATGCGCACCGCGCGCGGCGCCTAACTCCCTGCTCCGGCTGGAAAAACGGCGGCGTCAGCGTGTGTGGCCGGCATGCTGGCACGCGCGCTGCATTCTCGAAGTCATGCGATCAGAAGCAGGAAGCTCGTTCAGCACCGCACAGGAGATGGATCTCGCATCGCGAGTCCTGGAAGCGACCGACGTCGCGCGCCTGCGGGATGTGGTCGGTTCCCTGCTGAAGCGCGCCAGCGATGCCCACGGTGTCCGGTTCGACGATGCAACCGCCCGCAGCCTGAAGCACCGGCTGCTCGATACCGCGACGCGGCTCGGACTACCTCAAATCAACCGCCTGCGGCTCGCCGCGGTGCGCTCACCCCAGGTTGCGCGGGGCGGGGCATTGATGTCGCGCGCCACACGTTTGTTAGGTGTGGAGCTCGAGGGACTCAGCCCCGAGGACAAGGAGTTCGAAGTTGCGCGCCGCTTCGTCCGCCTGGGTAGTGAGTCCGTGCGCCAGCTACGCCGCGTGCGAAGAAGGCCGCGCTCCACCGCCGTGGCCACCGGGACGGCAATGGGGCGCGCCCAGCGTGCGCTCGCTCCCGGACTCTCGCCGCCCATCGAAACAGAACCCCCTTCCTGCGCCTGCCAGGGCGGTTGCTCCTGCAGCAGCTGCGGCGGCGCGCCTGCCGACATTCCCGACACTTCAAACAGGAGTCACGCCATGCACGACATCGACCACACCAAATCCGAGTACGAGCCCGAACTCGACGAGCTCGACGAGCTGGAAAACGACGAGATGGAATTCTCGGACGAATACGATTCGGGCGAGCTCGACGAAATGGAAACCGACGCTGGCGAGTACTACAGCGGCGAGCTCGACGAGACCGGAAGTCCTTTCAGCGAAGTCGAAGAAGCCGAACTCGCGCAGGAATTGCTGGGGCTCTCGAGCGAAGGCGAGATGGACCAGTTCATCGGCAAGCTGTTCAAGAAAGCCTGGCGCGGCGCGCAAGGTCTCACCAGGAAGCTGGGTGTCGCCGCTCCTCTCGGCGGCATCCTCAAGGGCGTGGCGAAGAAGCTGCTGCCCGTGGCCGCCGGCGCTGCTGGTACGTTCTTTGGCGGCCCGGCGGGCGCGGCCATCGGCTCGAAGATCGGCTCGGTGGTGGGCAATGCGCTCGAGGCCGAGTTCGAAGGCAGCCCGGAAGATCGCGAGTTCGAGGCGGCGAAGACCTTCGTGCGCGTGGCGGGCACGGCCGCGCAGCAGGCGGCCAACGCCTCGCCGTCCACTCCGCCGGTCGCGGCCGCGAAGAACGCGGTGATCAGCGCCTCGCGTGACACCGTGAAGCGCCTGCGCCGCCGGCGCAACGGCGCCTCTAACTACGGTGGCGGTTATCACGGCAGTGGTCGGCGCACCGGCCGCTGGGTGCGCCGTGGCAATCGCATCATCCTGTTCGGAGTCTGAGCTGCGATGACGCCGGATGCCCGCAACCTGCTGTCACAGGAAGCCCGAGCGTTGCTCACACGGCTGTCCCTGGTGAAGCCGCTGGTGCTCCAGGAGACGATGGTGCCCGCGGCCAATGTCTCCGACACGGCTTCGGCGGGCATAGAGCGCCTGCTCGTCGGCGGTCGCCGCACGGTGCGCGCGCTGGTGCGCGGCTTCCTTGGCTGGTTGCGCGGCGAGGGTGGCGCGCGCGCATCGGACGCGCAGGCACAACGGCGATTCTCCCTGGTGCGCCTGCAGTTCAACACCATGCTCGCGCAGTTCGACATCTTTGCGGATGCGTACTCACAGCGCAGCGAGCACGACATCGGCGTGTGGCTGGCGGGCCTGGATGTCGCGGCCGCCGATGCGCTCGCGCTGCCTAGCTATTACCGCTCGCCGCCGCTGGTGTGTTACCTCGACCGCGGCATCGGTGCGGCGATTCGTCGCGCGCGTACGCGTCTGCCGGGTGGCGCACCGAGCCCGGTGGGCATCGTGCGAGTCCCGCGCGAGCGCATGGTGGGCAGCGGCATTGCCTCGTCGCTGATGCACGAGGTGGGTCACCAGGCCGCCGCGCTGCTCGGACTGGTGGAATCGTTGCGCGGCACGTTGCGCGGCCTGCAGCGCGGCGGCAGGGACGCCGACGTATGGCGGCTCTGGGATCGCTGGATCTCGGAAATCGTCGCCGACTTCTGGTCGGTGGCGCGTGTCGGCATCACCTCGACGCTGGGCCTGATGGGCGTGGTGAGTCTGCCGCCGCCCTTCGTGTTCCGCGTGAATCTTGCCGATCCGCACCCGATGCCGTGGATCCGCGTGCGGCTGTCCTGCGCCATCGGCGCCGCGCTGTATCCACACCCCCAGTGGGCGCGGCTGGCTGAATTGTGGCGCTCGCTCTATCCGGTCGACGGACTCGAGGCCGCGCGGCGCGAACTGATCTCTCGCCTCGAGGACAACATGCCCGCCTTCGTCGAAATGCTGGTCGGCCATCGGCCACCCGCACTGCGCGGTGCGTCGCTGCGCGAAGCACTGGCAGTGGACACGCGCCAGCCCGCGCGGCTCGCGCAGCTGTTCCGCGATACACAAACCCGGCCGGGCAGCCTGAGAAAGCTGTCGCCGTCCCTCGCCTTCGCGGTCGTGGGCCAGGCGCGCGCCAACGGCGAGCTCAGTCCCGAAGGCGAAGCCGCCACCATCTCCAAACTACTGCGCCAGTGGGCGCTGGCCGACACGCTGCGCTCGGCCGAATCCTGCGCCGCAGCCCATCACTCATTCCAGGCCGGTCGCGAGCTCGCGCCGGCCACCTGACTACCTGAAGGAGGACATCATGAGCGTTCCCAGAGAAGAACTTCCACCCCCGGTCGCGGTGCGCATCGACGGCCTCGTTCGAACGTCGGCGCAGTCGAGAACCGTGCCCACCGTCAAACAGGCATTCTGGGTTGCGATCCGCAATCGCACCGACGCGCTGGGATTCCAGCGTTATTCCGCGTTCATCAACCGGCTGCTCTGCGAAGGCAAGGACGGCGGGCAAGCGCGGTGCGGCGACCCTGACGGGAAAGGCGACGATGGCGACAGAGTGCGGCACGGCGAGTACGGTGAGCCCTCGCTCGCCGAGCGTCGTGACGAAATTTTCGCGCGACCGACGCTGCATGGCATGGATGCCTACCAGGTGCTGCTGCTCGCCACGCAGGCCTTCGTGGTCTTCGAAGCTGGCGTTGTCGTTGCGGCCGCACGGCTCAGCAATCACAGCGAATTCCCCGGCATGGATGGCCTCGAAGGTCGAATGGACCGCACGGTCGAGCTGAAGGACATCAAGGCGGAGCTCGAGGAATACCTGGGTGCAAGCACCGGGGTGGGCCGTGGATTGCCGTATCTCAAGCAGATCGTCAACACCCTGGTCACGGTGAGCTCCGATGGCGGCGTCGCCCAGGTTCCACCGTGGTGCCGCGGCATCCTGCGCAATCGCTTCAGCTGCCCGAGCATGCTCGAGCTCATCTGGTCTTACTGGCACGAGGAAGGAATGCTGGTGCAGTCGGTCAATGCGCTGTCGCTGCGTTTCCAGAATCGCCGCATCGGCGACCGCGATCCGCTGGCGCAACTCGAGATCGACGCGCTGCGCCCGCTGAACAACCTGCTGTGGGGTTACATCCAGGACGAGCAGAACCGCCTCACGCTGGTCCGTCGCGCCTATGAATATGACCACCACTACGGCATCAAGCTGGTCGGCAAAGCGGTGCCCACGCTGCGTTCGGCCGACAGCCGTTCGAAGTTCATCGAGGGTTTCCACAACCTGTTGTATCGCTGCGCGCGGTTCTACCAGGAGGACGCCGACACCAACGTCGTTGCCGATGGCTTCCCGCTGCTCAACGCGCTCAAGGAAGTGCACCTGACGCTCGCCGAGGGAGCGCACAACCAGTTCGGCGATCTGCCGTGGACCGCGCGCGTCGAGATGCTCATCCAGCAGTGGTTGCTCGCACGTCCGGAGATTCGCGACTTCATCCGCGGCCGCGTGATGGTGCCGTACCGCGAAGACTGGATGGGCCAGGTCGATGCCATGAAAAAGCTCCAGGGGTGGACCGACGTGACCATCACGCATTTCCACGACCTGGCGCGGTACGGCGAGCAGATGCTGCTGTCCATTCGCTACGACGACTGGAGCAATGTCGCCGACCAGGAAATCGCCAAGGCCTGGGTGCGATTCTGGAGACCGGAGGTGCAGGGCTATCTACATGCGTATCGGTCGGCCACCGGGCAGGACCTCACCGTCGAGCCTGTCGACTCGAATTCGCCCTCGGTTCACCTGCGTGCGCGGCTCGAAGATCAGCGTCGTCGGACTCCGGGCGGGTAGTCACTTGAATGCCCGACTTCACCTCCGCGCTGTACCTGGGATTGCGCCATCCGAGCGCAGCACTGAAGCCGTGGCGGGCGCTGAGCTCGGGCCGGCCGGCGGCGCTGGCGGAAACCGCGGGCGCGGCGACCGTGGCCGCGGGGCTCGCGCGGCTCACGGGCTGCGAGGCCGGCACGCTGCTGCCATCGACACTGCACCTGTTCCTGGACCTGTTCGCATCCCTGCCGCGCCGTGCCCACTATTTCGTGGACGCGAGTCTCTACCCGGTGGCGCGCTGGGGAGTGGAACGAGCCGTGGCTCGCGGTGCGACCGCATCCAGCTTTGCGCACTACGACGCCGGCGACCTGGCGCGGCAACTGGCGCGTTCTGCATCCGCTGCTCGTCCGCCCGTGGCCGTGATCGACGGCTTCTGTCCGGCCTGCGGAGTGCCGGCGCCGTTGCGCGACATCCTCGCGGAACTGCGTCGCTACGAGGGGATGCTGGTCGTCGACGACACGCAGGCGCTGGGCATTTTCGGCCAGTCGCCGGGTGCCCGGTGCGATGCGCTGCGTGTGCCGGAGTACGGCTGTGGCGGTGGCGGCATGCTGCGCTTCGCGGATATCACCGGGCCGGACATCGTGGTCGCGAGTTCGCTGGCAAAGGCATTCGGCGTGCCCGTGGCCATGCTGGCCGGCACGAAATCCTTCGTCACGCGATTTGCGCGCTCGAGCGCCACTCGCGTGCATTGCAGCCCGCCATCGGTGGCCGTCGTGCACGCGGCTGAGCGGGCTCTCGCCGTGAACGCCGAACGAGGCGATGCCCTTCGGCTGCGCCTCGCGCACCTGGTGCGGCGATTCCGCGCGGGCGCGCGCGGGATCTGTGCGTTGCCACGCGCAGGTGCGTTTCCGGTGCTCACGCTGGGCTGCGAAGCCGCGCGCGGCGCCGGCGCAGTGCGGCTGCACCGCGCGTTGAATGAAGCGGGTGTGCGTGCGCTTCTGCATGCACCGCGCGATCCACGCATCAGTTTTCTCATCAGCGCGGCCCATGGCGAATCCGACGTGGATGACGCCCTGGCCGCACTTCAGCTTTGTTTGTCAGCGGGCCGCCGGCAGCGGTCGGGAGTTGTGTCATGAGAAGGGATTCGGATTGTTCTTGCCACGGCCAGTCGCAGAATTACGAGGCGCTCTTCGATGAGCTGCAGTACGAAGGCACCGTGACCGGCCCCAAGCCCGCGGGCAAATCCGGCGTCGTGGTTGCGCCCGGTACCACTACGCCCATGGTTCGTTTCGCCTGCCTGTGGAAATTTCCCTTCAAGGGCACGACGATGCCGGCGGAGCACGCGGACCTGGTCACGCGCGTCGCGCACCTGATCCTCGCGAGCCGGAACTTCTTCAACCCCATCACCCAGGTCCGGCTGGTGGGCCATACCGATGATCGTGGCAGCGACAAGGTCAACATCGACTACGGCCGCAAGCGCGCCGAGGACGTACGCAAGCGATTGATCGCGCGGCTCGATGCCCTGCAGCCGGGATTGAGCCAGTCGGTCACCATCGTCGCCGACACCGGCGGCGAGTCCGCGCCATTGCGGCCGCACAGCGCCGCCAATGCCGCCTTCAACCGCCGCGTCGAGGTCTATCTACCGCGCAACTGCCAGACATTCTTCGCGCAGATGGATCTGCGTTCCCTGCCGGACACGCCCATCCTCGGCATTGCCGCGCATCCCAATATCACCGACAAGGCATTGCGCGCCGAGCAGGTGAAGCTGGTGGTGGGGGCGCTGGTGCGCAGGCGTGACGCACGCGCCAAGATGGCCGCCGACGGCAAAGTCATGGGTGCGAAGCCGGTCGACAAGGCCAAGACTCCCAAACTACACGCCGCGGTGCAGGCCCTCTCCACGATGCAGCTCGAGCTGTTCCGCGAATATTTCGGGGGCAAGTCGATCCCTCTCAGTATCCCTGGCTTCATGACCTGTTTCGAACGCTTCGCCAATGGCCAGCTGCGCAGTCCGCATGCGGCCTTCGCCGGTGCCGGTGTGGGCGAGCCCGAAGGGGGCTTCTTCTTCCTGTTCGCCGAGTTCGCGATGCTCTGCTACGACACGCGCATCGACTGGCGAATCTGGGAGCAGACGCTGCCCTCGTTGATCGCGCCACAGGAAATCTTCATGCACGTCTACCACCCCACGCCCATGGCGCCGCCGCCCATCAACGCGCCATTGCCAGCCAAGGGGCCGGTGAAGACATCGCTCGATGCCTACAGCTTCCGCAACTTCAGGCCGATCGGCGGTTCGGTGGTCAAGGGTGTGGGCCAATCCGATTCGCAGCGCATCAACAAACTGCGCACCAAGTACCGTGGCATGAGCTTCCTGAACCTGCGGAAGGCCATCGCCCAGAACATGCTTCGCGCGCA
>DASQJS010000450.1:0-7557 GCA_035630995.1 Steroidobacteraceae bacterium
CGCGCCGTGAAACCGGGTTCCGAGGAAGCGAAGCGGCTCAAGGCGGCGCTCATTGCCGATGGACTCTGGTCGCAGTATCTCGAGGTCGCGATCGGACCGGACGCGGAGATCTTCACCAAGGCGCCGACGCTTTCATCCGTCGGCTGGGGCGACTGGATAGGCGTGCGCTCCGACTCGGCGTGGAACAACCCGGAGCCGGAGATCGTGCTGGCGGTAGATAGTGCCGGACGCATCCTGGGCGCGACGCTCGGCAACGACGTCAACCTTCGCGACATCGAAGGACGCAGCGCGTTGCTCCTGGGCAAGGCGAAAGACAACAACGCCTCGTGCGCCATCGGCCCGTTCATCCGACTGTTCGATGGCAGCTTCACGCTCGACGACGTGCGGCAGGCCGTCGTGAAGCTGGAAATCACGGGCGAGGAAGGCTTTCGCCTGGAAGGCCAGAGCTCCATGTCGCAGATCAGCCGCGACCCCACCGAGCTCGTCGGCCAGACCATCGGGAAGCATCACTGCTACCCGGACGGCTTCGCACTTTTTCTCGGCACCATGTTCGCCCCCATCGTCGATCGCGGCGTAGCGGGGCAAGGTTTTACGCACAAGAACGGCGATGTCGTCCGGGTGTCCACCGGGAAGCTCGGTGTGTTAGAAAACAAGGTAACCACCTGTGACCGGGCCCCACCGTGGTCATTCGGAATCGCGGATCTGATGCGCAATTTGATGCGTCGCGGCCTGCTGAACAATTGAATGGAACTTAAATCGTGAGCGACACAAAACAGCTTTCTCATTACATCGACGGCCAATGGGTCGCCGGCGCGTCAGGCTCGGACAGTCTCAATCCCTCGGACACGCGCGACATCGTCGCCAAGGTTCCCGGCGGCGACAAATCGACGGTGAATGCCGCCGTAGCCGCGGCCAAAGCCGCGTTTCCCGCGTGGGCGAACGCCAGCCCCGAAGTGCGCTCGGACCTGCTCGACAAGGTGGGTTCGCTGATCATGGCGCGCGCCGATGACCTCGGCCGCCTGCTCTCGCGTGAAGAAGGCAAGACCCTGCCCGAGGGCAAGGGCGAAGTCATGCGCGCGGCGCGTATCTTCAAATTCATGGCGGGCGAAGCGCTTCGCCGCCACGGCGTCACCGTCGATTCGACGCGACCTGGCGTTGCCGTCGAAACGTATCGCGAACCCCTCGGCGTCTTCGGACTGATAACGCCGTGGAACTTTCCGATCGCAATTCCGGCATGGAAGAGCGCGCCAGCACTCGCCTTCGGCAACACCGTGGTCATGAAACCCGCTTCGTTGACGCCGGCCACAGCGCACGCGCTGACCGAAATCATTCACGAAGCCGGCTTCCCAAAAGGCGTGTTCAACCTGATTCTCGGCGGCGGCGCCATGGGCGGCGCGCTCACCGAGCATCCGGATGTCGCCGGAATTTCGTTCACCGGCGGCCAGAGCACCGGCGCGCAGGTCGCCAAGGCAGCCATGTCGCACAACGCACGCGTGCAGCTCGAAATGGGTGGCAAGAACCCGCTGGTGGTGCTCGACGATTGTGATCTCGATCGCGCGGTGCAATGCGCGCTCGATGGCGCGTTTTTCGCGACCGGCCAGCGCTGCACGGCCTCGAGCCGCATCATCGTCACGCAGAACATCCACGACAAGTTCGTCGAAGCGCTCGCCGCCAAAGTGAAAGCACTGAAAGTCGGCAGCGCGCTCGCCGCCGACACGCAGATGGGCCCGCTGGCGAGCCAGGCGCAGCTCGACACCACTCTCTCTTATGTGGATGTGGCGACCAAACAAGGCGGCCGCCGCGTGGTCGGCGGCGAAGTGCTCACGCTTGCGACTCCTGGCTACTACGTGGCTCCCGCCCTCATCGCGGACACTACCCAGGACATGCGCATCAACCTCGAAGAAGTCTTCGGCCCGGTCGCCTCGACTGTGCGCGTAAAGGATTACGACGAAGCTCTCGCCGCCGCGAATGCGGGCGAATTCGGCCTGTCAGCCGGCATCATGACCAGCTCGCTCAAGTACGCGCGGCATTTCGTGCGCAACGTGCGCGCCGGCATGGTCATGACCAACCTTCCCACCGCGGGCGTGGACTATCACGTGCCGTTTGGTGGCTCGCGAAAATCGAGCTTTGGTCCGCGCGAACAGGGTTTCGCGGCCGTGGAGTTCTACACGCAGATCAAGACAAGTTATACCTGGGCCTAGACAACATGACGCACGCGGTTTATCCGTCCCTCGCCAACAAGACCGTCGTCATCACGGGCGGCGGTTCCGGCATCGGCGAGGTGATGGTGGAAGGCTTCTCGCGCCAGAAGTCGCGGGTCTTCTTTCTAGATGTCGCCGACAGCGAGTCGAAAGCGCTGGTGGCGCGCCTGGGGAACGGCGTCCAGTTCATCAATACCGACGTGACCAACATCGACGCGTTGCGCGCTGCGTTTTCCGAAATCACCACCAGGGCCGGTCCCGTCTCGGTGCTGGTGAACAATGCCGCCAATGATGATCGGCACACCTTCGAAGAGGTGACCCCGACGTACTGGGAACAGCGGCTGGCGGTGAACCTGCGCCACTTCTTCTTCGGCGCGCAATTCGTCACCCCCGGCATGAAGGCGGCGGGCGGCGGCTCGATCATCAACCTGGGCTCGGTGTCCTGGCACTCGGCGATTCCCGAGCTCTCGATCTACGAAACGGCGAAGGCCGGCATCGAAGGTATGACACGAGCGCTGGCCCGCGACCTGGGTGAGGCCAACATCCGCGTAAATTGCGTGGTCCCGGGTGCCATCCGGACTCCGCGCCAAATGAAGCTCTGGCACACGCCGGAGGAAGAGGCCAAGATCCTCGCGCAGCAGTGCCTCAAGGCGCGCGTCGATCCGGTCCATGTCACCGCAATGGTGCTGTTCCTGGCATCCGACGACGCCCGTATGTGCACTGCGCACAACTACTGGGTGGACGCGGGTTACCGATAAGAGTCATGTCCGATATCGAGTGCGTCTGGCCAGTTGGCGCGATCCTCGGAGAGGGCCCGGTCTGGTCGGCCGCCGAGCAGGCGCTGTGGTTCGTGGACATCAAGGCGCCCGCCATCCATCGATTCGATCCTGCGACCGGCGCCCAGCGCACCTGGCCCGCGCCGGCACGCGTCGGCTTCTGTCTGCCCACCACCGCTGGCTGGATGATCGCCGGGCTCAAGACCGGGCTTCACAAGTTCAACCCGGAGACTGGCAATTTCGCGTTGCTGCACGTGGTCGAGCCGCACACACCCAGTAACCGGCTCAACGACGGCTTTGTCGATTCCGCCGGCTTCCTGTGGTTCGGATCTATGGACGATATCGAGGAAGAACCGAGCGGCGCGCTGTACCAGCTCACTGACACGGGCTGCCTGAGGCGCGATCCGGGCTACGTGGTGAGCAATGGTCCGGCGGAAAGTCCCGACGGCCGCGTGCTGTATCACACCGATACGCTCGCCGGCATCATCTATGCATTCGATCGCACGCGTGAAGGTTCGTTGTCTAACAAACGCGTGTTCGCGCGTTTCGGCGCAGGCGAAGGCTTTCCCGACGGACCCATTGTCGATGCCGAAGGTTGCATCTGGACCGGGGTGTTCGGCGGCTGGGGTCTCAGGCGTTTTTCACCCCAGGGTGAATTGCTGTCGACCCTGCGACTGCCCTGCTCAGCCGTGACCAAGGCAGCCTTCGCCGGCGATGACCTGAGGACGCTCTACATCACCACCGCGCATGTCGCTCTCGATGCGGAACAACGCAAGCAGCAGCCGCTCGCGGGCGGCCTGTTCCGGGTTCGCGTCGATGTGCCCGGGCTGCCACAGGGAATCGTGTCGCATGGAATCTGACGATCAAACCAAACAACCTCGCCGCCGCTTCCGTTCGCGCGACTGGTTCGACGATCCGAAACACCTGGACATGGTGGCGCTGTATCTCGAGCGCTTCATGAACTACGGCCTCACGGCCAATGAATTGCTGTCGGGCAAGCCCATCATCGGCATCGCGCAGACCGGTGGCGATCTCACGCCGTGCAATCGCGTGCATCTCGACACGGTGAAGCGCGTGCGCGAAGGCATCCGCGATGCCGGCGGCGTGCCCATGGAATTCCCGTTGCACCCCATTTTCGAGAATTGCCGCCGGCCCACGGCGGCGCTCGATCGCAACCTCGCGTACCTCGGGCTCGTCGAGATCCTGCACGGATATCCGATCGATGCAGTGGTTCTCACCACCGGCTGCGACAAGACCACCCCGGCGCAAGTGATGGCTGCATCGACCGTCGACATTCCGGCCATCGTGCTGTCAGGTGGACCGATGCTCGACGGCTGGCACGATGGCGATCTCGTCGGCTCCGGCACCGTCATATGGCGTTCGCGCCGCAAGCTCGCCGCCGGGCAAATCACCGAGAAGCAGTTTCTCGATGCGGCCGCTGCGTCAGCGCCTTCACTCGGCCACTGCAACACGATGGGCACGGCTTCCACGATGAACGCCGTCGCTGAAGTGCTCGGACTCTCCCTGCCCGGTTGCGCTGCCATACCCGCGCCCTATCGTGAGCGCGGCCAGATCTCGTACGAAACCGGACGCCGGATCGTCGAACTCGCATACGATGATTTGCGGCCGTCGAAGATCCTCACGCGCCAGTCATTCCTGAATGCCATCACCGCGATCGCGGCGATCGGTGGCTCGACGAACGCGCAGCCGCACCTGGTCGCCATGGCGCGCCACGCCGGCATCGAGATCACGCCGCGTGACTGGATGGAGTACGGGCGCGACATCCCGCTGCTGGTAAACATGCAGCCGGCGGGCAAATACCTGGGCGAACGCTTCCATCGTGCAGGCGGTGTGCCGGCGGTACTAAACGAGTTGCTGCGCGTCGGCAAGCTCGACGGCCAGGCGCTCACCGTCACCGGGCGCACGCTCGGCGAGAACGTCGGCGCGTACATCAACGGACGTACAGCGGTCGACCGCGAAGTCATCACGACTTACGAAAAACCGGTGCAGGAAAAGGCCGGTTTCCTCGTGCTTTCGGGAAATCTCTTCGATTTCGCCATCATGAAGACCAGCGTGATTTCCCCGGAGTTTCGCAAGCGTTATCTCGGCCAGGGCGACAGCTTCGAGTGCCGCGCCGTCGTATTCGACGGGTCCACCGATTACCACGAGCGAATCAACGATCCTGCGCTCGGCATCGACGAGCACACCATCCTCGTGATCCGCGGCTCAGGCCCCTTGGGCTGGCCCGGGTCCGCCGAGGTGGTCAACATGCAGCCGCCGGATGCACTGCTGAAGCGTGGTATCACGAGTCTGCCAACGCTGGGCGACGGCCGGCAGTCGGGAACCTCGGACAGCCCCTCCATTCTCAATTGTTCTCCCGAAAGCGCCGCGGGTGGCGGACTCGCATGGCTGCGGACCGGGGACATGATCCGCATCGACCTCGCCGCCGGCACCTGTAACATGCTCGTGGCCGACGATGAGATAGAGCGACGCAAGGGCGTGGGCCTGCCGCCCGTACCCGAAAGCGCCACGCCCTGGCAGGAGCTGTATCGCTCCACGGTCGGGCAACTCGACAGCGGCGCCGTCATGGAAATGGCGGTGAAATACCGCGGTGTCGCACGCAAGACGCCGCGCCACAATCATTGAATAGTTAGTCAACGAGGTTCTGATGAGTCCGCCGCGCCTCACCGAGGCGAGCCTGCATTCCGTGCGTTCGGGCACGATTCTCCCCACCTATGACCGCGGTGCGACGCGCATCGGCATCGTGCACATCGGCCCGGGCGCTTTTCATCGCGCGCACCAGGCGTACTACGTCGACACGCTGCTGCACTCCGACAAACGATGGGCAATTTCCGCGCTGTCGCTCAAGAGCACCGGTCTGCGCGACGCCCTGCTGCCCCAGCAAGGGCTGTACACGCTGGTGGAACTCGGAGCCGCACCGCGCGCACGCGTCATCGGCGCGATCCGCGAGATGCTGGTGGGCTCGACCGATTCGGAAGCCGCCTTCGCACGCCTGACGGCCCGGGATACGCGCATCGTCTCTCTGACGGTCACCGAAAAGGGTTACTGCCTCGATGCGCGCAATCAGCTCGACCTGGCCAACGCCGACATCGCGCACGATCTCGCGAACCCGCCATCTTCGAAGGAACTTGGACCGCGAAGCACCATTGGCTGGCTCGTTGAAGGTCTTCGGCGCCGGCGCGCCCAGGGAGTCCCGCCATACGCCGTATTGAGCTGTGACAACCTCCCGGACAATGGCGTGGTCCTGAAGCGCGCGCTGGCCGCCTACGCCCGCACTTCCGACGCAGACCTCGCACGCTGGATCGAAGCGGAAGTCACCTGTCCGCGGACGATGGTCGACAGCATCACGCCAGCCACGGATGACGCTCTGCGGGCCCGCGCCGAAAAAATCACCGGCGTGCTCGATGCCTGGCCCATTCAACGCGAGCCGTTCACGCAATGGGTGGTCGAAGACGTGCCGGTCATGCGGGACGCCGACTGGAAGTCCGTGGGCGTCACGCTGGCGAAAGACGTGGGCGTCTACGACCGGGCCAAGCTGCGGCTGCTGAACGGCCCGCATTCATCGCTCGCCTACCTCGGCCTGCTGCGTGGACACGACTCGGTTGCCGATGCGATGCGCGACGAGCAGCTGGCGCAATTCGTCGAGCTGCTCATGACCGAAGACCTTTCTCCAAGCCTTGGAGCGGAACCCGGGCTCGATGTCGAGCACTACATCTCCGCCGTGCTCGCCCGCTTTCGCAACCCTGGCATTCGGCATTTGTTGAGCCAGATCGCCTGGGACGGCTCCAAGAAGTTGCCCGTCCGGCTCGTCGTGACGATCGGCGAAGCGATGCGCGCAGGCCGTCCCATCCACCGGCTGCTGATGCCTGTCGCCGCGTGGATGCGCTTCATCGTGCGTCAGGCCAAAGCCGGCGTTCCCATAGTCGATCCTGACGCCGCACGCCTCGCGAGCATTGGCTCGGCCTGCACCGGCGACGCCCGTGCTGACCTGCCACGGTTTGCAGTCTGCGAATCGGTGCTGCCGCCAGCCCTGATGAGCGAGGAGCGATTCCGCAAGGAGCTCGAGACCGCGTACGACAGGCTTGCCGCGCCGCAGGCGGCGCTTACCGTGGAGTTATCCTCATGAGCACGCGAAGAACTTTCATTGCAGCGGCCGCCACCGTGGCTGCGACGAATGCTGGAGCACCCCCCGCCGTGAACGCCATTCCGAAGCTGGTCCATCACGTGTTCTTCTGGTTGAAGAATCCGTCGTCGCAGGAAGATCTTGCGAAGTTGTTAGCGGGCCTGCGCACGCTCGCCGCGATCGAGACCGTGCGCGCCACGCATTTCGGCGTCCCGGCGAGCACGGAGAAGCGCGACGTGGTGGATAACAGCTTCAGTGCGTCGGAGATTCTGTTTTTCGACGATACTGCCGGGCAGAAGGTTTACCAGGACCATCCGATCCATAAGCAGTTCGTCGCCGACTGCTCGCACTTGTGGGCGAAGGTCGTCGTTTACGACGCGATCGCCAGCTGAATCGTCAGCTTTGACGTCACTTCAGGACCGTCAAACTCAACGGG
>DASQJS010000451.1:0-16785 GCA_035630995.1 Steroidobacteraceae bacterium
CCGAGCCGCTTGGCCGCAAGTTCGAACGACACGCGCGTGCGCGTCGACGGCTCGGTGAACATGTTCGCCACGGTGATGCCGGCAAGCGTGCGCTTGTGCGCCGGCGGCTCACCTGCAGGTTTCACGAATTTCTGCGCCCGCGTGAGCAGCGCTTCCATCTGCTGCCTCGACATGCCCTCGAGCGTGAGCAGGTGCCGCAGGGTGCCGTTAGGGCGATTCTGTTGGGTCATGTTTCTTGAGTTGCGAACCAGCGTTCCAGAATTATTGCGGCCGCTGCCGCATCCACGGCTTCGCGTGTCACGCGCCGCTTGCGCTCACCGCTTTCGCGTTGTGCGCGCAAGCGCTCCTCGGCGTCCTGCGATGACCATCGTTCATCCACCAGGTCGACCGGCAGCCCGCTGCGCGTAGCGACTTCGGAAGCGAAACGGCGCGCGGCCTCGGTAAGGGGGCTTGCGGAGCCGTCGGCATTATAGGGTTCGCCCACGGCGATGCGGGCCGGGCGCGTGTCCGCAAGCGCGCGGTCGAGCGCGCGCCAGTCAGGCCCGTGAGGTCCGTTGGTGATCGTGGAGCGGGGGTGCGCGGCCCGAGTCAGCGTGTCGCCGCTTGCGATGCCAATACGTCTGGTGCCGAAGTCGAGTGCAACGATTATCTTTGCGTCGTTGGGAACCAGGTCAGGCATGACCGGAGAACGAGGTGAGCTGCCCGGGTTCGACGCCGAGCAACCGGAGCGTCGCGAGCCAGCGCTCCTCGTAAGGCAGATCGAAGATCACGCTTTCATCGGCGGGCACGGACAACCAGGAGTTGTCGAGCATCTCTTTTTCGAGCTGGCCGGCTTCCCAACCGGCGTACCCGAGCGCGATGAAAGCTTTCTCGGGTCCTGTCCCCGTTGCCATGGCGGCGAGCACGTCGCGCGAAGTGGTGACCTGGATGGACTCGGAAATCTTGTGCGTCGAGTCCCATTCGCCGCCCGGCCGGTGAAGCACGAAGCCACGGTCCTGGTGAACGGGACCCCCGCGCAGCACCGGGAGGTCGGCGGCGCGCTTGTCCGTGGGTTCGATCTTCATCTGCTCGAATACTTCGCTGAGCGTCATGGTCAGCGGACGATTGAGCACTATGCCCAGGGCGCCTTTCTCACCGTGCTCGCAGATCAGCGAGACGGTCTGGGAGAAATTCGGATCGGCAAGCTGCGGCATCGCGATCAGCAGGTGATTCGACAGACTGGTGACGCCGCTCATGCGGCGCACTTTACCGTGAATTGCCGGGCGCGGTCACCGTGCCGTGGCGCCCGGGGTTCTGGAACTCCCAGCCGTATTTGAAACGCAACACCCGGTGTTTCTCGGCCAGTTCCCGGGGGAATGGATCGAACGGGCTCGCGAGTTTCAGGATGTCCACCACCGCCTGGTCGAGCTTGGCCGAGCCGCTCGAACGCACGATGGTGGCCGATTCGAGCGTGCCGTCGGCGAGGATGGACACCTCGACGTCCGGGTTGCGCGTTCCCGGTGCACGCCAGGCGGCTTGCGGGAAATTCATGGTGCCCAGCCGCTCGATCTTGAGACGCCAGGCGACGAGGTATGGCGCCACCAGTGCTTCGCGCGTGTCAGGCGTCACCCACAATTCGTCGCGCTGCGGGCCGCGCACCTGTTGCTCTTCGTCATCATCGATTCCGAGCTTGTCCTGTTCGCTGTTGCCGTCGGTCTGGACCGGGACCTCGGTCATCTCGGTCATGCTGGACGGCGGCGCGAAGTAGAGAATCTCGGGCATGGGGGCCGTGGTAGTTAGGGCGCGGTCGTCGGCGGTGGCGAGCAGCGCGCCGGCATCATCGGCGAGCACGGTGCCGTCATTGCGGCCATTGCGCGCGGCATGCTCGGCGGCGGCGCGCGGGGCACGCGCGACCTCGCCCGGGTTCACGGTGTTGCCTGATCCGAGCTGCGTGCGTTGCGCGAGGTAGGTGGCGTTCTCGTTGTGGCGCGCTTCGGGCACGTCGTCGGAAACGATGAGCACCTCGAGACCGGGAGCGCCGGACTTCTCGTGTCGCACTCCGCCGAAGGTGACGCCGACGATGATGACACCGTGCACCAGCGCCGCCATGAAGACCGTGGTGGTCAATCGATCTCGCGTAGGCGCGATACCTTCGCGCAGCTGCATCGCGCGGGCCATCTCAGCCTTTCTTGGCGCCTGCGCGGCGCTCGATTGCGGCAATTACCATATCGCCAATATTGAGCCCGAATTGCTTGTCGAGTTCACGTATTCCTGTCGGACTCGTGACGTTGATCTCGGTAACGAATCCGCCGATGACGTCGATCCCGACGAAGACCATTCCCAGCTCCGCGACCCGGGGGCCGATTTCGGCGGCTAACCAGCGATCACGCTCATTGAGCTCGCGTCCTACACCGGTGGCGCCAGCGGCGAGATTACCGCGGTTGTCGGACGGCAAGGGGATACGTGCAAGTGCGTAAGGGACTGGCTGGCCGTCGATGAGCAGGATGCGTGAGTCCCCGGTAGTGGAGATGTCCGGCACATAGCGCTGCGCGATCGCGAAGCGCTGCCCGTAGTCGGTCAATGTTTCGATGATGACCGGCAGGTTCTTGTCGCCTTTCTCGGTGACGAAAATGGACTTGCCGCCCATGCCATCGAGAGGTTTGACGACGATCTTGCCGTGCTCGGCCGCGAAGGCGGTGATGTCGGCCGCGCTGCGCGTGATCAGCGTAGGCGCACAGCACTGGGGAAACCACGCGGTGAACACTTTCTCGTTCATGTCGCGCAGCCCCTGCGGCCGGTTGGCGACGAACGCGCCCTGGATCTCCGCGCGCTCGAGAATGTAGGTGGTGTAGATGTATTCGGCGTCGAAAGGCGGATCCTTGCGCATGAACACGCAGTCGAACTCGCCGAGGCGGCGCACCGTGGGTTCGCCGAGCTCAAACCACTTCGCGGGATCCGCGAAGACCCGCAAATCCCGGCCACGCCCCAAAGCGACGCCATCGCGCAGAAACAGGTCCGACTGCTCGAAATACGTGAGTTGCCAGCCACGAGAAGCCGCCGCAAGCAACATCGCAAGTGTGGAGTCCTTCGCAAATTTGATCTTCGCGATCGGATCCATGACGACGGCAAGACTAGTGGTTTTCGGCATCGCGAACTCCGACCTCAAAAACGTGACGTGACCGGCATAGCCGGGGGTATTCCTATATGTTAAAACGCCCCTCAGCTTCGCTTACGGCGCAGCATTTTAATAGCAGCCCTTCAATGGTTTAAGGGCGGCCACTTTGTTTGTTCAGGAGAGGTACGCGGTGACAGACACCAACCCACACCTCAAGGGTCTGAAAGTCCTCGTTATCGATGACAGCAAGACCATTCGAAAGACGGCGGAAACGTTGCTCGCGAAAGAAGGCTGCGAAGTCTTCACGGCGGTCGACGGCTTCGACGCGCTGGCGAAGGTGGCCGACTACACGCCCGATATCGTCTTCGTGGACATCATGATGCCGCGGCTGGACGGTTATCAGACCTGTTCGCTCATCAAGCACAACAAAGTTTTCAAATCGATTCCGGTGATCATGCTGTCTTCGAAAGACGGGCTGTTCGATCGCGCGCGTGGGCGCATCGTGGGATCGGAGTACTACCTCACGAAGCCTTTCACGAAGGACGAACTGCTCTCCGCCATCGAGACGCACGTCGCTGCGAGGTGAGTATGGCTCTCATTTTGATCGTGGATGATTCCCCGACCGAAGTGCACGTCATGAAGAAGGCGTTGGAGAAGTCTGGTTACCAGACGGCCACCGCCCAGGACGGCGCTGAAGGCGTGCGCATGGCGCGCGAGATGACCCCCGATCTCATCTTCATGGATGTCGTCATGCCGGGAGTGAACGGCTACCAGGCGACGCGAACGCTGGCCAACGATCCGAAGACCAGGACGATTCCCATCATCATGGTCACGTCGAAAGGTCAGGAGACCGACAAGATCTGGGGGCTGCGCCAGGGCGCGGTCGACTACATGGTCAAGCCGGTTTCGCCCGATCAGCTCGTGGCGAAGGCGCAGGCCACACTCGCGGCCTGAGGATCAGAAAATACTCTTCCTGAAATGAACGAGCCTGCAACCCTCAAGTCACTGCGTGATCGTCCGTTTGAACTCCTCGCGGAGCTCGAACGGCGCGGCCGTGCCGTTACCGCCGCCGCCGCATCGGAGAACCCGGGCGCGCGCGAGTGGGTCGGTGTGGCATTTCGCATGGCCGGCGAGCTGTACCTGGCCGCCCGCGAAGAAACGCGTGAAGTGCTGGCCGTGCCGCCCGGGCTCACGCGCGTGCCGGGCGCCAAGCCCTGGGTCAAGGGCATCGCCAACGTGCGTGGCCAGCTTCTGCCCATCCTCGACCTTCGCCAGTACCTGGGTTCGGGCCTCACCCCGAACTCGCGCAACGTACGCGTAATTGTTGTCAATCACCGGGAAGTGCCGGCAGGCCTGGTGGTCGATGAAGTGCTCGGCTTTCGCCGATTCTCCGAATCCGAATTTTCAGGCGACGCTCCCCCCACCGTGGTGCGTTGCGAACGATATCTCGCGGGTGCGTTCCGGCGCGGACCCGAACAATGGCCGGTGTTGAGCCTGCGGCAGCTGGTGGAAAGCCCGTCCTTCCAGGAGGCCGCGGCATGAGCACCGAAGTCGGCGGCGGCTCGCGCACGCTGAAATCCATCAACACACTCATCACCACGACGCTGGTGTGCGTGGTGTTGGGTGCCCTGGCCTGGGTTGCAGCGTACCTGCTGAGTCTCACCATTCTTTATGCGGTGGCGGGCGTGCTCGCGATCGTGGCCGCCGTGCCGCTGTTCCTGATGTTCGGGCGTGTGCGCGCGGTCGAAGCGGACATTGGCCATCGCGAAGCGCTGTCGCTCGCGCAGCGCAAGGAAACTGAACGCAACCAGCAGGCCATTCTTCGGCTGCTCGATGAACTCGCACCGCTCGCGGACGGCGACCTCACCGTCCAGGCGACGGTGACCGAAGACATCACCGGCACGATCGCCGATTCCATCAACTACGCCATCGGCGTGTTGCGCGACCTGGTGAGCACCATCAATCAGTCCGCCATCCAGCTCGACGGCGCCACCCGGCAGACGCAGGCGCTGTCAGCGCACCTGGCGAAGGCGTCGAGCGCGCAGTCCAAGCAGATCGCCGGCGCCACCGAATCCGCCAGCAACATGGCGAGCAGCACTGAAGCCATCTCGGGAAATTCCGAGCGCGCTTCGGACGTCGCGCGCCATTCGGTGGACGTGGCCCACAAGGGCGGTGACGCCGTGCGCCGCACGATCGACGGCATGAACGCGATTCGCGAAACGATTCAGGAGACCAGCAAGCGCATCAAGCGCCTGGGCGAGAGCTCGCAGGAAATCGGCAACATCGTCGAGCTCATCAACGACATCGCCGAGCAGACGAACATCCTCGCGTTGAACGCCTCCATCCAGGCCTCGATGGCCGGTGACGCGGGCCGGGGCTTCGCGGTGGTCGCCGACGAAGTGCAGCGCCTCGCCGAGCGCGCCGCCGCCGCGACGCGCCAGATCGAAACGCTGGTGCGCGCCATTCAGGCGGATACCAATGAGGCCGTGGTCTCCATGGAACGCAGCACCACCGACGTGGTGGGCGGCGCCTTGCTGGCCGAGAACGCCGGCGCGGCGCTCGAGGAGATCGAGCAGGTCTCGAACCAGATCGCGAGTCTCGTGAACAACATCTTCAGCAGCTCACGCCAGCAGGTGTCCGAAGCGCAGAAGATCGCGCGGAACATGCAGGTGCTCAAAGAGATCTCCACGCAGACCGCCGAGTCCACCACGGCGACCTCGCAAAGCATTTCCAAGCTCGCGCAACTGTCTGCCGCCATGCGTCAGTCGGCGTCCGGCTTCCGTCTGCCCGGCGCGCCCGTGCCGCGCCAGGTGGCCGCGGCCGGAGCGGCCATTGCCGCTGCCGCGGCAGCAACCACCGGTATCAGCCCGGCCCAGCCCTCGACCGGCGCCACCACGCGCACGCGAGCCATATCGCTTGCCGCCTCGTAACACGGACGTATAGAGCTGCCCTCGATGCCTGAAGTTGCCTTACAAACTCTCGATCTCGTCGGCCGCGAGCTGAACAACACGCTCGGCGAGGCGCGCACCGCGCTCGAGACCTTTGTCGAACAGCCCGAAAACGTGGTGCTCCTGCAGCGCTGCGTGTCCGACCTGCACCAGGTCCAGGGCGTACTGCGACTGCTCGAAATTTTCGGCGCCGCGTTGCTGGCCGAGGAGATGGAGCAGGTCACGCTCTACCTGCAGACGCCCGCTTCGCAAAAGAACCAGGCCGAAACCCTGGATGCGCTCATGCGCGCCATGGTGCAGTTGCCGAGCTACGTCGAACGCGTGCTGGCCGGCGGACGTGATCTAGCCCTGGTGCTGCTGCCTCTGCTCAACGACCTGCGCGCGGTGCGCGGTAGCCCGTTGTTGTCCGAAGGCACTTTGCTGCTGCTCAACCTCAAGTCCGATCAACAGGCGGCGCCCGTCACCCCGAATGCGAATGAGCCCGCGCTCACGGTGGCGCAGTGGGCTCGTCGGCTGCGCACACGATTTCAGCTGGGCCTCATCGGCTGGATCCGCGGCGAGCGCCCCGAGCAGAACCTCGAGATCCTTGAAACCGTCGCACACCAGATCGAGCAGGTGGCGACGCGGCAGTCCGTATTCCAGCTCTGGTGGGTGGTGGGCGCCATTGTCGAGGCACTGCGCGAAGGCGGCCTCGAAACCGGCGTCTCGGTCAAACGCCTCCTCGGCCTGGCCGATCGCGAAATCCTGCAGCTCTATACGCAGGGCGAAGGTCGCTATTCGCAGAACCCGCCGGTCGAGCTGCTCAACAACCTTCTTTATTACGCCGCCCGCGCCACCAGCAATGGCCCGAAGGTCACGGCGGTGCGCGCCTCGTTCCGGCTCAATGAATTGCTGAACGTCGACGACTCGGTCGAGCAGGAGCGAGAGAATCTTTCCGCGCCCTCGGTGAAGTTGATGCGCACGGTCGCCGCGGCCATCCGCGAGGATCTGGGCAAGGTCAAAGACGTACTCGATATTTTTGTTCGTCGCGGGGGGCAGCCCGCCGAGCTCGAGCCGCAGGTCGGCATGCTGCGCAAGATCGCGGACACGCTGGGCGTGCTGGGTCTCGGCGAACTGCGCCAGCTCGTCATCGAAGAAACGAACCGTCTCGAAGCCATGGCCGCGGGCAAGACCGCCTCGGATCATGCGGCGCTGGTGCACATTGCCGCCACGCTGATCAACGTCGAAGACCGCCTCGACCGCGACCTCATCGGACTCATCGTTCCCAAGACGCAGGTGCAGCAGGAAGAAGCGGGCTCCGTCGACGCCGACTTCCAGCAGGTGCAGGCCGCGGTGCTGCGCGAGTGCAGCGTGAACCTGGTGCGCGTGAAAGAAGCCATCGCCTCGAATGTCGCCGGCACGCTGGACGTGGGTGCGCTCGACGCCTGGCCCGGCCTCGTCGCCGGAATCAAGGCCGGCCTGCTCATGCTGGGCAAATCCCGCGCGGCCGAGATCGTCGATGGGATCGCCAGAAATCTCAAGGAATTGCTGCAGCCCGGTGGCACGGCCGTTCCACCTAACTACCTCGACCGGCTGGCGGACGCGGTGGTCAGCCTCGAGTACTACATGGAGACGCTGCAGGCTGGCCGCACGGATCCCTGGTACATGCTCGACAACGCGCAGACCTGCCTCCAGGCGCTGTCGCAGATGCCGAAACGTGTGGTGCCGACGGTGCCGCCGCTGGGGCCCGAAGCCTATGCGGCCACGGTGCTGCTGGCCGATGCCGGTGCTACCGCGCGTGCGCATGCGCTCGCCGCCGGCAACCCGCCCACCATCCAGGGTGTCACCCCGACGCTGCACACCTCCGGTCAGCCGCCCATCGGCGCCAAGCCCATCAACATCGACCCCGAGCTGCTCACTCTTTATATAGAGGAAGCCCGCGAAGAGGTCGCACGCATCGCCAAGCTGTTCCCCGCCTGGGAACAGAACCCGCTGGAAACGGATGCGCTCGCCGGCGTGCGCCGCGCGTTCCACACGCTCAAGGGTTCCGGCCGCATGGTCGGCGCGACGGACATCAGCGAATTCGCCTGGTCCATCGAAAACCTGCTCAACAAGATCATCGAGAACACGTTGCAGCGCTCCCCATCCATCCTCGCCGTCATACGCGACGCGAGTGCCGTGGCGGGGGAACTGGTGACTGCGCTCGAAGCAGGGCAAGGCGCGCCCGCGAAGGTGCAGAGCATCATCGATCGCGCGCATGCGCTGGCCGCCAACAGGCCCAGTGCCAGTTCGCAGACTGCGACCATGGAAATTCTCGAACGCACGCTCGAAACGCGCCGCGATGACGTCGTCTCCGCGACCAACCGTGTGCCGACGCTGCAGCCGCCCGCCGAGCCGGCACCCGCGGTCAGCGAGAGCTCGATCGGCGAGAGCACGATGGAAGTCGTCGAAGACTGGTCCGCCGCCGCGCAGGAAAGCGGCGAGAACATCGTGCTGTCCGCGCCCGAAGAAGAGCCCAGTGGCGACATGCAGCTTCGCGACATCTACAGCCGCGAAACACAGGTGAACATCGCCGCCGTCACGCAGTTCATCGAAGGCGAGCGCTCGCGCAATGCGCCGCACGTCGTCAGCGAGGAAGCCTATCGCGCCTGCCACACACTTTCGGGCAGCTCACGCATGGCCGAAGCGCGCCACGGCATCCGCCTCACGGATCCGCTCGAGCACTGGGTGCGCAAGTCTTTCGACAGCGGCGTGGGCCTCGAAGCCGATGAGCTGAATCTGCTCGCCGACTGCATGAATGCCATGCAAACGGTTGCCTCGCATCTAGACGAGTCCACCGGTTTCTTCCAGTCACACAGCACGCTGCTGACGCGCATCGATCAGGCCACCGAAAATCTCGAACAGCGCATCGTCGCCGCAGCCCGCGCCGCCGAGCTCGCCAATGCGCCAGCTCCCGCGCCGCCCGCGGCGTCCCCGGTTTCCGTCGCGCCGGCGGTCGCGGCGCCTCCCGCGTCCTTTCCGCCGGTAGCTGCCACTCCGCCAGTAGCGCCCACTCCTCCAGCAGCTCTGGTCGAAGACGTCCTCACGGATTTCGACCCTGACATCGCCAGTATCTTCACCGATGAAGCCGTCGAGCTCATCGAACAGGCGCAGAGCGCGCTCGCGCAATGGAACGAGAACCGCAGCAGTGTCGATGGTCTCGATGCGCTGAAGCGTCCGCTGCACACACTCAAGGGCGGCGCCCGGATGGCGGGCCTCATACCCATGGGCGATCTGAGCCATGAACTGGAAACCCTGTTCATGCAGATCGACAGCAAAGTCGTCGCGCCCGACGACCGCGCGTTCGGCCTCGCGCAGACATCGCTCGACGAACTCGCGCGCATGCGCGAATCGGTGAGTTCGGGCAAGGGTGTTCCGACTGCCAACGCGCTCATCGCAAAAATTCACGCGCTGGTCAGCGGGACTCCGGCCGCCAAAGATCCCGCGCCACCGCCGCCAGCACCGCCGGTTGCGCCTGCAGCCATGGCGCCACCGCCTCCACCCGCGCCAGCGCCCCCCGTGGCTGCGCCGGCGCCAGTGATGGCTGTGCCGCCGCCGCCGCCCATCGTCGCGCCAGCGCCCGCACCTGCGCCGGTGCCGAGGCCAGCGCCGGTTCCGACGATGGTTCCTACGATTTCGGCCGTGCCTGCGCCCAAAGCCTCGTACGTGCCGCCACCTCCGCGCGCCGAACCCGCGCCCGAGCCCCCGGTGCTTGCGGCCGTGTGGGCACCTTCGTCCGAGCCGCCGTCCATCGTGACGCGTGCCGCGGCGAGGGAACCCATGTCGGCGGGGTTCCTCCGTGATGGCGCGAACAAGGACGCCGAAGGCGCCGGCGATGGGCCGCTGCTGCCTCCGGGCGCAGTGCCGCCAGGCCGCGAACCGACCGCACCTTCCGATCGTCCCGAGCTCGCGCGCGTCGACGCCGAATTGCTCGACCAGCTGCTCAACAACTCCGGCGAGGCGAGCATCGCGCGCGCCCGTCTCGAACAGCAGATCGGTTCCATCGACTTCAACGTCGGTGAGTTGTCACGAACGGTCACGCGCCTCAAGGAGCAGCTGCGCAAGCTCGAGCTCGAAACCGAGGCGCAGATCCTGCACCGCTTCGAAGAGGAAAAGGGCCAGAAGAGCGATTTCGATCCGCTCGAGCTCGACCGCTACTCCTCGATCCAGCAGTTCTCGCGTGGTCTCGCTGAAACGGCGAACGACGTCGGCAGTATTCAGCAGCTGCTCGAAACTCTCACGAAGGACACGCAAAACCTGCTGACCCAGCAGGCGCGCACCATCACCGAATTGCAGAACGGCCTCATGCGCACGCGCATGGTTCCGTTCCAGCGTCACGTTCAGCGGCTCGCGCGCATCGTGCGCCAGGCCGCCACGGACACGCACAAGAAGGCCGAACTGCAGATCGAAGGCGCCTCCGGCGAGCTCGACCGCCAGGTGCTCGAGCGCATGATGCCGCCGTTCGAGCACATGCTGCGGAACGCGGTTGCGCACGGCATCGAGAAACCGGAGGACCGCAAGAAGGCCGGCAAGAGCGAGAGCGGCACCATCACCATCGCGCTGCATCGCGAAGGATCGGAAGTGGTCGTCGAGGTTTCCGACGACGGCGCCGGCATGAATCTCAAGGCGATCCGCGACAAAGGCATTTCAGTGGGCCTGGTGCGCGCCGACCAGCAGCTCTCCGACGAAGACATCATCCAGCTCGTGCTCGAGCCCGGCTTCTCCACCGCGGGCGCGGTGAGCACGCTCTCGGGTCGCGGCGTCGGCATGGACGTGGTCGCGAGCGAAATCAAGAAGCTCGGTGGCGCGCTGCACATGGAGACGAAGCAGGGCGAAGGCTCGCGCTTCACCATCCGCCTGCCGCTGACGCTGGCCATCAGCCACGCGTTGATCCTGCGCGCCAACGATGAGCTCTACGCGCTGCCTCTTCCCACGGTCGAAGGCGTCGTCCGCCTGTCGCGCACCGAAGTCGAGGCGCATCTCGGCCCCGAAGCGCCGGCGTTCGAATACGGCGGCCAGAAATACAAGTTCCAGCACCTCGCGTTCTACGTGGGACGCGAACCCGGTCCGCTGCCCGATGGCGACGTAACCGTGCCCGTGATCCTCGTGCGCGCCGGCGAACATTCCACCGGTCTCGTCACCGATGAGCTCGTGGGCAGCCGCGAAATCGTCGTGAAGTCGGTTGGCCCGCAGATCGCGGCCATTCGTGGAATATCGGGCGCAACGATTCTCGGCGATGGCCGTATCGTCATCATTCTCGACATCGGCGCGCTGGTGCGCACCGATTTCCGCGCGCGCACCGAACCGGTGATGCCACGCGAGAAGACCGACACGCGCAGCGTCGCGCTCGTGGTCGACGATTCGATCACCGTGCGCCGCGTGACGCAAAGGCTCCTTGAACGCAACGGCATGCGCGTGTTGACCGCGCGCGACGGCGTCGATGCCATGGAAATGCTCCAGGAGCACACGCCCGACATCATCCTGCTCGACATCGAAATGCCGCGCATGGACGGATATGAAGTGGCGACGCAGGTGCGCGCGGATCCACGCCTCTCCGGCATCCCCATCATCATGATCACCTCGCGCGTGGGCGAGAAACACCGCGCGCGCGCCATCGAGATCGGTGTCGACGACTATCTCGGCAAGCCGTACCAGGAAGCGCAGCTGCTCGAAGCCATCGAGCCGCTGATCGCGCGCCGCCGCGAACAACATATGCGTGAGGCGAACTAGTTCGAAGGATGGGGACATGGCAGAGCGCATAACAGAAATCTACAGCCTGCTGATCCCGCTGCTCGACGGGCGGTTGATCATCCCGCGTTCCTGCGTCGCCGAGGTCGTGGGCTTCCAGCCGCCGTCGGAGATGCCGGGCGCGCCGCCGTGGTATCTCGGCACGTTCGCCTGGGGCAGCCGTCAAATTCCCCTGGTGTCATTTGAAGGCACTTGCGGACAAACCATTCCGCCGCTCACGGGCCGGACGCGCGTCGTCGTGTTGTTCGCGCTCGGCAACCAGGTGGAAGGCGGCTACTACGGCATAGTGTCGCAAGGCTTTCCACAGCTCGTTCGCGTGAGCGCCGACATCCTGCGGCCCGATCCGACCAAGACCTTTCCCGAGCGCACGCCCATCATTTCGCAGGTGCGAATGATCAACGAAGCGCCGTGGATCCCCGATCTCGAGCGCATCGAAGAGATGATTTCGGAAGAGACCTCCGTCCTCGTCGAGTGATGCTGCGCAAGAGTTGGCTGTCAGAATCGGCCGATGTGATTTGAAGGCATCCACGGACAAGCTGTCCAACCACTAACTACCAGTTTTGTCGCGCCGAAGCGACGATCGCCTAAGTGTTGTCCACGATCGTCGAATAGACTCCTGCCATGGCAGAAACCATGGCTCATCACTATCGCCCTGATGTCGACGGCCTGAGGGCGCTGGCCGTCGTGGCCGTCGTGGCATTCCACGCGGCGCCCAAGCTACTCCCCGCCGGATTCCTCGGCGTCGACGTGTTTTTTGTCATCTCGGGCTTCCTGATATCGGGCCTGGTGCTGGATCAGCTTCGCGCCGGCAAATTCACCATGTCGGGCTTCTACCTGCGGCGCGCACGTCGCATCCTGCCGGCGTTGCTGCTGATGCTGGTCATCTCGAGCCTGATGGCGCTGGCCATCCTGATGCCGGACGAAATGCAGGACTTCGCGAAGCTGCTCATCGCCAGTGTCAGCTTCGTTCCGAACCTCGCGCTGCTCAGTGAGACCGGCTATTTCGATGTCGGCGCCCACATGAAGCCCTTGTTGCACATGTGGTCCCTGGGTGTCGAAGAGCAGTTCTATTTCATCTGGCCGTTTTTCCTGATGCTCATGGCGCGGCGTGATCGGCCGGGGCAGACGCTGCTCATGATCGGCGTGCTGGCCGTGCTGTCTTTCCTGGTTCACCTGTTCATCTTCCGCGACTCCCCGGAGTCCAGCTTCTATCTACCCTTCACGCGCTTCTGGGAGTTGATGATTGGCGCGGCGCTGGCGGCAATCCCGGCGGGCGCCCGGCCATTTGGCGAGTCACGACCGCTCCACAACGCCATTTCCATCGTGGGTCTGCTCCTGATGCTCGGCGCCATGATGTGGAGGGGCGGGGATGAGCTGAGCCCATTCGTGGGTGTGGCTCCCACGTTGGGGGCGGCCATGTTCATCGCCGCCGGACCTCTCGCATTGCCGAATCGATCAGCATTCTCGTGGCGACCCGTGGTCTACGTCGGTCTCATCAGCTATCCACTCTACCTGTGGCACTGGCCGCTGCTGAGCTTGCTCCGCATCGCGGACGTCGAAGATCACGCCACGCAGCGCATGCTGAAGATCCTCATGGTGGTGCTCGCCGTGGTCCTCGCCATCCTCACGTATCACCTGGTCGAACGGCCCTTGCGCCGGCGAAACGATCTCAGGCGAATCGGTGCGTACCTCGGGTTGCTTCTGGTGGCCGTAGGCGCCTGGGGTGTCGTGATCATCGTGAGTGATGGTTTTCCGAACCGCACGACGCTCCGGGAGAACCCGATCCCTTGGCCAGCCGAACTGCGCAATTCGCCGCGTTGCATGGAAGCCGAGGGATTTGCGCCCGATCTTCGCGAGGAAGCCCTATGCACCCGTAGTGACTACGACCGCACACCACGGATCGTCATCATGGGAGATTCGCATGCAAATGCGATCTCGCCCGGCGTTTTCGCCGCATATCCGGAGGATTCGGTGCTGGCCATCGGCGCTTCCGCGTGCCTGTACCTGCGGCGCACGGATTTCTGGCATGCAGCGGCTCCAGGCAAGCGCGGTACTTGTCCCGGGTTGATCGACACCGCCTATCTCACGATCACACCGGATACCCGCCTGGTCATCCTGGCCGCGCGCTATACGATGTACGTCGGGTCTGCCGCCGAAGCCGCCGAGATGTTCGACTTCCCGGGCACGCAATATTTCAGCTCGCCGGATTTCCCCGGGGCCGGAAAGATCGAAGCGTTCGAGCGCTCGCTGAGCCGCGACCTCAGCCTGTTGCTCGAGTCGGATCGCGAAGTCGTGCTGGTGTTGCAGGTTCCGGAACTGGACTTCCTGCCCAAACGTTGTTTGCATGCCCGCCCGTTCCAGCGCCTGCTGCCCAAGCCCGAGGTGCGGTGCAGCGTGCCACGAGCGAGGGCCGAGCGGCGTCAGGCGAGCTATCGCGCGGCAGTTTCACGCGTCGCGAGAGCGTTGAACAACCCTCGACTTCATGTCGTCGATCCCATGGACGTGTTGTGCGACGCCAAGGAATGTCACGCGATGATCGGCGGCATGTTGATGTATCGCGACGATGATCACCTGAGCATCGGGGGATCGAAATACGTCTGGGAGAAGATCAGGCCTCGCGACCTCCGGGCATTCGCGCCGCCGGCTGCGCGGTGAGGCGCGGTCCCGTCACTTTGCGGGACGCACCATCGCATCGAGCAGCCGATCCAGCGTCGACGGTACATCGTTGCAACGACCGCTATGCACCGCAGACGTCTGGATGATGGTGCTGCGCGGTGCGACCAGCCAGTCGAAGCGCTCGCGCTTTGGCAGCTCCCCGATCGGACCTGCCTCGGCGCCGCCCGCGCAGATTATCGAGATGCTCGCGAGATGCCGCCGCACGGTGTCGAGGTCCACGGACGCGTCGAGCATGCCCAGGCGGGCCTCGTCCAGCTCGACACGCGCTTCGAGCACGTCCTGCTCCTGGCACCACAGGATCACGCCGGCGTTGACGAACTCCTGACGCTCGACGCGCGGCACGACGCGGATCACCGCGTAGTCATACGAGCATTGCGCGCGCACGTTTCGCCTCCTCGAGAAATTCACGCGGCGACTGCAGCCGCCGCGACAAATGCTGAATGTACGATTCTCGGGCGAGCTCCGGCGAGGCGAACGCCTTGTCGCTCGCCAGCCAGTCATCGGGAACGAGAGCGACCACATCCTGGATGAGCGCCGGCGTGATGCGGGCCATCATGGCGGCATCCGCGGCATCGAGCGCGCTCGCGAACTTCAACAGGATGTGATCCTTGATGGCCGGGAACGGGCTCGCCGAACGATCGGCGCCATCTCCCCAGCCATGGTGGAAATATAGCGCGGCACCGTGATCGATCAACCAAAGCTTGCGGTGCCACATGAGCATGTTGGCGTTGCGCGGTGTGCGGTCGACGTTGCTCGTGAACGCGTCGAGCCAGACGATGGACGAGGCGAGCAGCGCATCGGGCTGATCAGCCACGGGGTCGAAGGTGACCGAGCCTGGCAGATAGTCGAACGCGAGGTTGAGCCCGGCGCTGGCGCGGATGAGCTGTTGAATTTCGGCATCCGGTTCCGTCCGCGCGAGATCCGGATCGAGTTCGATGAACACGATCTCCGGCATGGAGAGTCCCGCGGCGCGCGCGATTTCACCGACGATGATTTCCGCCACCAACACCTTTGCCCCCTGGCCGGCACCGCGAAACTTCAGTACGTACATCCCGGCATCATCGGCTTCGACGATGGCCGGCAACGAGCCGCCCTCACGCAGCGGCGTTACGTAGCGGGTGGCATTGACGGTGCGAAGGCTCACCGGTTCTTCACTTGTCGTCCCAGTGAAAGTGATGCATCAGCCGATGGAGCAACGGCGTGAACAGCAACGCCGCGGTGACGATGAACACCAGGCCGGCGTACAGGGCAAACAACCCCGCGAACAGTTTGCCACTGTCCGTGACCGGAGGGTTCACCGGGCCCATTCCGCCCAGCAACATCGCGGTGTTGAGAAAGGAGTCGAGCGGTGACAGGTGCTCGAGCCCGCTGTAACCCGCCATCCCGAGCGCAATGGAGAACGCGATCAACCCGAAAGCGATGAGCACGTGTATGCACAGGCGGCGCGCGAAGAACTTCCGAATCAGGGGTGGATCCGATTTCTGTTCGTACATGCGGTACCTCACTATCTTCCCGGAATGTAGCTCGACGCGCGTCACGCAAAATCGCCCGCGACAGTCTGCATGATCGCGAGCGCCGCGAGACCGGCGGTTTCCGTGCGCAGGATGCGCGGACCCATCGCGCAGGCGGTGAAGCCATTCGCGCCCGCGAAGTCGCGCTCCGCGTCCGCGAGTCCGCCCTCGGGCCCGATCATCAGCACGAGGGGTTTGCCGGCATCCCGCCGCACCGCCGCGGCCAGCGTTTCGCGAGCGCCCGCGACGAGCAGATACCGCGCGGAGCCGGGCTCGAGCGCCCGCACGGCGTCACCCAATGGTGCCGGCTCAGCCACGTCAGGTACGCGATTGCGCCCACATTGCTCGCAGGCTGAGATTGCGATCGACCGCCAGTGTTCGAGCTTGCGCGCGCCCTTGCTCGCATCCACCTTCACCACGGAGCGCTCCGCGAACACCGGTACGATGCGCGTCACGCCGAGCTCGGTGGCCTTCTGCACGATGAGGTCCATGCGCTCGCCGCGCGCCACTCCCTGGATCAGAGTCACTCGCAGCGGCGATTCGCACTCGAAGGCGGTATGTGCACCCACTCTCGCCCAGATCTTCTTGCCGTCGCGCTCGAGCGTGCCTTCGTACTCGCCACCGGTGCCGTCGAAGAGCGTGACGGGAGCGCCGGCCTCGAGGCGCAGCACTCGCGTGAGGTGCAGGCCGGCCTGCTCGGGGAGGCCGACGCCCTTGCCGGAGACCAGCTTCTGCTCGACGAAGATACGGGTCACGCGCATGCGAGATCGATGCCTTCGGTGGCGACGCG
>DASQJS010000452.1:0-16033 GCA_035630995.1 Steroidobacteraceae bacterium
CGGACGCGAAATGAGCTCCGTTCCTTTTGGCGGTGGCCGCATCGGCTCGCGAATCGATGAGGCGGTGAAGCTCGAGCCGAAGAATCCGCGCGTGCGCCTGGTGGAGGCCCTGGCCATGTTCGATCGCGCCGGCAAGAACGCCGACGAGCAGGCCGTCGCAACCAGGAACCTGCGCGCAGTCACCGTGATGTTCGAGCAGGCGCGCGCCGCGGCTTCATCCACACCGGAATGGGGCGCTGCCGAGGCGTACGCATTCCTGGGCCGCGCACTGTTCGACCAGCGTGACGTGGTCGGAGCGCGTGAAGCGCTGGAGCGTTCGCTGCTGATCGCGCCGGACTACGCGTTCGCGCGCAAGCTGATGGCGCAAATCACCAGATAGGATCCCGCGACGTCCGCCGCAACTCCATGTTCGGCGCCGATTCGATGCCGATTTCCGTCGTGGCGCGCAAGCGCCTGACTTAGTATGACGTCGTCATGAACTACCCGCGGCTTTTTGCCCCTCTCGATCTGGGATTCACGCGCCTGCCGAACCGCATCGTCATGGGTTCGATGCACACCGGGCTGGAAGATCGCGCTCGCGATTTTCCGAAACTCGCCGCCTATTTTGCCGCGCGGGCACGCGGCGGTGCGGGCCTGCTGGTCAGCGGCGGCATCGCACCCAACCGTGCCGGCTGGGCCAAGCCGTTCGCGGGAAAACTGTCGGCTCCACGCGAGGTCGCGCGCCATCGGCTCGTGACCGACGCCGTACATGCCGAGGGTGGGAAGATCTGCATGCAGATCCTGCACACCGGGCGCTACGCCTACCACCCGCTTCCCGTCGCGCCGAGTGCGCTGCGCGCGCCGATCAACCGCTTCAAGCCCCGCGCATTGTCGTCCGACGGAGTGCGTGACCAGATCGCCGACTTCGTCCGTTGCGCCGAGCTCGCCCAGCAAGCCCATTACGATGGCGTGGAAATCATGGGTTCGGAGGGGTACTTCATCAATGAATTCCTCGCGCCGCGCACCAATCTACGCACCGATGAGTGGGGCGGCTCGCTCGAAAATCGCGCCAGGCTCGCGCTCGAAGTCGTGCGGCAGACGCGCGTCGCGGTGGGACCGAACTTCATCATCATCTTTCGCATTTCAGGACTCGACCTGGTCGAAGGAGGTGGCACCGGTGCGGAGGTGGAATGGCTCGCCTCGCAGATGGAAGCGGCCGGCGCAACGATGCTCAACACCGGCATCGGCTGGCACGAGGCGCGCATCCCGACCATTGCCGGCACGGTGCCGCGCGGCGCTTTCGGCTGGGTATCGGCGCGCATCAAGGCGGCGACGCGCCTGCCAGTGATCGCCACGAATCGAATCAACGCTCCTGAGGGTGCCGAGGCGTTGCTCGCCAACGGTGATGCGGACCTGGTGTCGATGGCGCGGCCATTGCTGGCGGACCCGGAACTTCCGCGCAAGGCCGCCGAGGGGCGCGACAGCGAAATCAACACCTGCATCGCCTGCAACCAGGGCTGCCTCGACAAGGTCTTCGAAAACCAGCGTGCGACCTGCCTGGTGAATCCGCTGGCGGCGTACGAGACAGAGCTGATCATTGCGTCCACGCGCGCCATCAAGCGCATTGCCGTGGTGGGTGCGGGGCCCGCCGGCCTTGCCTGCGCCACCACGCTCGCCGAGCGCGGTCATCGCGTCACACTCTTCGAGCGCGCGTCCGAGATCGGCGGGCAATTTCGTTACGCGCGAGAAGTGCCCGGCAAGGAAGACTTCCACGACACCTTGCGCTACTTCGCGCGGCGCATCGAGCTCACCGGTGTGGACCTCAAGCTCAATACCACCGCCGATGCATCGCGTCTCGCCAGCGAAGGATTCGATGCCTACATCATTTCCAGTGGCGTGGCCGCACGCGTGCCCGACATCGCCGGCATCGACCATCCGAAAGTCATCTCGTATCCCGACCTGCTCTCGGGCGCCCGCCGGGCTGGGGATTCCGTGGCTATTGTCGGGGCCGGCGGGATCGGTTTCGACGTGGCCACGTTTCTCACGCACGAGGCGGACAGCAACTACTTCGAGGAGTGGGGCATCGATCGCACGCTCACGCAGCGCGGCGGGCTAGTGCCGCCGCGACCGGTGGCTTCGCGCCGCCGCGTCTATCTACTGCAGCGCAAGCCGGGCAGGCTCGGCGCGACGCTGGGCAAGACCACCGGCTGGATCCATCGCAGCGCACTCAGGCACCGCGGCGTCGTCATGCGCAACGGCGTCAGTTACCAGCGCATCGATGACGCCGGATTGCACATCTCGACCGAGGCTGGGCCGGAGCTGCTGGCCGTCGAACACGTGGTCATCTGTGCGGGGCAGGAGTCGGTCAATGGGCTCGCGACCGAGCTCGCCGCAACGGCCAGGCCGGTGCACGTGATCGGTGGTGCGCTGCTTGCGGCCGAGCTCGACGCGGAGCGCGCGATTCGTGAGGGTGTGATGCTGGCGGCGAAGATATGAGTGGCTTCGACGGTAACAAGAATGGGGACAGTCCCCAATTCGAGATGGCTTTTCCGACGGCCAATGACGGCGGTCGAATTGGGGACAGTCCCCTCATCCGCCTGAGCGCTCGCGCGCGCAGGCTGTCCATCCGCGTCTATCCCGATGCGCGCGTCGAAGTGGTCGTGCCGCCGCGTGCCCGGCCTCGCGAGGTCGAGCTGTTCATCGCCACGCACCGGGAATGGATAGACAGCAAACGCGCCGTGGCGCTGCGCAATCGCCCCGAGCCGCAGCCCTTTCCGCCGGCAACCATCGAACTGCGGGTGTCGGCTGAAACCTGGCGGTTACACGTCGCAGGAGGTGCGGGCCGGTTGCGGCTGGCGGAAATGTCCGGCGGAATCCGCGAGCGTGTGCTGCGCGTGACCGGTGCGCCCTCGAGCGACAAACTGCGTGCCGCCCTGCGCAGCTGGCTGTTACGCACGGCGCAGCGTCTGCTGGCCCCGCGCGTCGCCGCTCTGGCCGCTGCCACCGGGGTTAGCTATTCGCAGATTGCCATCCGGCGCCAGCGTTCGCGCTGGGGTAGTTGCTCCGCGCGGGGTACCATCAGCCTCAACTGCTGCCTGCTGTTTCAACGGCCTGAAGTCGTGGACTACCTCATCGTCCATGAGCTCATGCACGTGAAGCACATGAATCACTCGGCGCGTTTCTGGCAGGCGGTGGAGCGACATTGCGCCGACTGGCGTGCGCTCGATCGCGAGCTCGTGCAGGGCTGGCGTCATGTACCGCGCTGGGTTTTCTCCGAAGGAAGTTAGGGTCTCGATGGGCGACAACAAGATCGATCTGAAGAACGAAGGTGTGCACTGGGACCTGGGAACTTCCCAGTCCTATGGCGAGTACCTGCAGCTCGACAAGCTGTTGGACGCTCAAAAACCCAACTCCATCGAGCAGGACGAGATGTTGTTCATCATCGTCCACCAGGTGTCCGAGCTGTGGATGCGCCTGTTCCTGCACGAGCTCGATCACGTGTTCGAATGCGTTCGTCGTGACAACCTCGACCCGTCGTTCAAGATGCTGGCGCGCATCTCGCGGCTGCAGGAAGAACTGCTGGGCGCGTGGAGCGTGTTGTCGACGCTGACGCCGTTCGAATACTCCTCATTTCGCAATACGCTCGGCCGCTCATCCGGATTCCAGTCGCTGCAGTACCGGCTGCTCGAATTCAAACTCGGCAACAAGAACCGCGACGTGCTCGCGGTGCATAAGCGCGACCCTGCCGGATTCGAAAGGCTCGAGCTTGCGCTCAACTCGCCATCCATCTACGACGAAGTGCTTCGCCTGCTGTCCCGCCGCGGCTACGGCATTCCCGATGAGCTCATCGAGCGTGATTTCTCCGAGCCGTATGTCGCATCGAAGGCAGTCACCGCCGCTTGGCTGGGCGTCTACCACAACGCGGAAAAGGACTGGGATCTGTACGAAATGGCCGAACGGCTCACCGATCTCGACCAGAAATTCCAGCTCTGGCGGTTCCATCACCTGAAGACCGTCGAACGCGTGATCGGCTACAAGCCGGGTACGGGCGGAACCGGCGGTGTGTCCTACCTGGCCAAGGCCCTCGAGCTCAAATTCTTTCCGGAGCTCTGGCACGTGCGCACGTCGATGTGAGCGCGCTGGTGGCCGGGCTGGAGCTGGATCACATCATTTTCTTTTGCGCTCCGGCGGCGCCGGAAGCGGAGGCGCTGCTGGCGCGAGGTCTGCACGAAGGACCCGGCAATTCACACCCGGGGCAGGGCACCGTCAATCGGCGTTTCTTCTTTCGCAACGTCTACCTCGAGCTTCTCTGGGTCGAGGATTTCGACGAAGCCCAGGCGCCGGACGCGCGGCGGACAGGGCTCTGGGACCGTTGGATCAATCGCCACAATGGCAGCTGCCCGATTGGTCTCGTATTCCGGCCGGCAGCCCCTGATACGCCAACGCCGTTTCCGTCGTGGTCGTACCGGCCAAGGTATTTTCCCTCCGGATTTTCCATCGAGGTCGCGCTCGACATTCCGCCCAACGAGCCGCTGTTGTTCTATCTACCGTTCGCGAGGCCGGCGCTGGTCGAGGACGTCGTGCAGGTGCCGGGCGGCGCGCAGATCGGCCCAGTCGACGGGACGACGCTGCACCTGCCGGAGACGAGCGGTCTTTCCGCTGCCTTGAATTCGCTGGTCGCGGCGGGGGTGGTGTCGGTCGAGCCGGGGCGGGAAGTTCTGGTCGATCTGCATCACCAGAATACGTCCAGTGAAATCATCGACTTGCGACCTAAACTTCCACTGAGGTTCCTCCCGGCCGGCGCACGGCGCCATTCCGCACACTGATCGGTATTGCGCGTTGATGCTCGATTGATGCGCGGATATGATCGGCGGCGCGCGGAACCCATCAGAAGATAAGGAAGGATCCAATGAAGAGGGGAATGGTTTCGGCCGCGGCTTCCGCGTGCCTGTTGATTGCCTACGCGTCGCTGGCGGAGGTCGCCCCGCCCACACCGAAATACCAGGTCGAGAATCTCGGGCGCGGCCTTCTGGCCCTGCGCACCGGCGACAGTTCCGTCTATGTGGGCTGGCGTTTGTTAGGTACCGATCCTGCGGGACTGGCCTTCAATCTTTATCGTCAGACGGGAGACGCCGCGCCGGTGCGTCTCAACGAATCACCACTGCTCGCGACCACGGATTTCGTGGACACCACCGCGGACCTGACGCTGGGCAACGCCTATAGCGTGCGGCCGGTGTTGCAGGGCGTGGAACTCACGGCAAGCGGCGCATTCAGCCTGCCGGCCAACGCACCGACTCAGCAGTACCTCACCGTGCCCTTGCAACGGCCCGCGGGCGGCAACGTGGAAGTGCCTCCGGGCCACGTCACCCAGGCTGTCACCTACAGTCCGAACGACGCCAGCGTCGCCGATCTCGATGGCGACGGCGAATACGAGATCGTGCTCAAGTGGGATCCATCGAACGCGCGTGACAATGCCTCGGCGGGCCTGGCCGGGCGCCAGCTCCTCGACGCCTACCGGCTCGACGGCACCTTGCTCTGGCGCATCGACCTCGGCCGCAACATCCGCGCCGGCGCGCACTACACGCAGTTCATCGTTGCCGATCTCGATGGCGACGGCAAAGCCGAAGTCGCCTGCAAGACTGCCGACGGCACCGTTGACGGCGCCGGCACGGTGATCGGCGATGCCACCAGGGACTACCGTTCGCTGCTGGTACCCACCGACGGCATCCAGGTGCCGGCCACCAACGATGCGCGTTACGGCAAGGTGCTGGCGGGTCCGGAGTTCTTCACGGTGTTCAATGGGCTCACCGGCGCGGCGCTCGCGACCACTAACTACCTTCCCGGGCGGGATCCCATCGGTGGCTGGGGTGGCATCGGCGGCAATGGCAACAGCGACACCAACGGCAACCGCGGCGATCGTTTCCTCGCGGGGCTGGCCTATCTCGACGGCAAGCTGCCGAGCGTGATCATGGCGCGCGGCTACTACGGCCGCTCGGTGATCGCGGCCTGGGACTACCGCGACGGCCAGTTGACTTCACGCTGGGTGTTCGACTCCGGCGTTCCAACAGCCACGGGTTTTCCATGGGCGGGTTCCTCGCCGTTCTCGGGGCAAGGCAACCACAACCTGTCGGTGGCCGATGTGGATGCCGATGGCAAACAGGAAATCATCTACGGCTCGATGGTGGTCGACGACAACGGAGTCGGTCTGTTCTCGACGGGACTGCGGCACGGCGATGCGCTGCACGCGGGTGACCTGGTGCCATCGCGTCCGGGCCTCGAGGTCTACGGCGTGCACGAGAGCGAGGGCAACACGCTGTCGCTGGGAACGCCGGGCATGGCGCTGTACGACGCGCGCGATGGACAGATCATCTGGAGTCTCTTGCCGGGGCGCGACGTCGGTCGCGGCATGGCCTCCGACATCGATCCGCGCACGCCGGGCTACGAGTTCTGGGGCGCGACGGAAGTGGGTCTGCTGGATGGGCAGGGTAATCGCGTCGCCGATTCGCCGAGTACGGTGAATCATGCGGTCTGGTGGGACGCGGACCCGCTGCGCGAACTCGAGGATGCCAACTGGGTCAGCAAGTGGGACTGGAACTCCTCGACACTCACGCGATTGCTCACCGCCGACGGTGCCACCTCGAACAATGGCACCAAGCAGAACGCGGCGATCACCGGCGACATTCTCGGTGACTGGCGCGAAGAGGTGGTCTTCCGCTCGGCCGACAATCTTTCATTGCGGATCTACTCCACGAGCATTCCCGCCACCAATCGGCTGTTCACGCTGATGCACGATCCGCAGTACCGCACGGCCATCGCGTGGCAGAACGTGGGCTACAACCAGCCGCCACATCCTTCATTCTTCATCGGCGATGGAATGGCGGAACCGTCCGCACCCCCGGTGTGGCATCTGGATACGGATGCGCCGGCGTTTCGCAAGTTGTCGCCGTCGCTGCGCTCCCTGCCGCCGCTGGGCATCCTGCTGCCGGTGTTCATCAAGGCCGAACTGGTGGACCTCCTGGACGACAAGGCCAGCGCGCGCATCGTGAACGTGACCAGCAGTGGCGATGACGACAAGCGGCGCCGGCACGAGCTGCCGGACGTGGTGATCCTCGACGATCTCCTCGTGCTGCTGCGCGCGGAACGTGACGGACGTGCAGATCGTGTCTACACCATCGACGTGGAAGGCGTGGACGCCTCCGGCAACACGGTAGTGGAGTCGGTCGAGGTGACAGTGACCCGGAACTGGTTTCCCTGGTAACCCCTCAAATGAAGCGGGGCCGGTAAACCGGCCCCGCCTCCCGTTCGTCTGCGCGAACTATACCGACCGAACCTGACTATTCCTGGTTGACCCAGAAGTTGATGGACATCGAGCTCGCCGAGCTGGCCGTGCTGCCAATCTGCGCGGGATAACCGTCCACCCACGGAATGTCGTAATTGTTGGCCCAGATGTAGCCGTTCGCCCAGATGTAACCATTGGCCCAAATGTAACCGTTGGCCCAGATGTAGCCATTCGCCCAGATGTAGCCGTTGTTCCAGATATATCCCTGCTCGTTCAACGTGCCGCTGGGCGTGCTGACCGTGAACGTGCCGTCGGCCTTCTGGCGCACGCTGCCCTGGTAGTGTTGCGTGCCGGCGAGGTCGGCGTTGATGTTGAGACCCTGGTTGGCGCAGTTGCTGGCCGTGCCGTACACGGCGCGCTCTGCGTCCACCATGCCGGTGCCCTGCTGGAGCACGCTGTAGGCCAGTTTGCCGTTGGCGTCCACCGCCGGTTTGGCGCTCGCGATGATGCGGCACTTCACCTGGTCGGGCGTGAGGCTGGGGTTCTGGTGCAGCACCAGCGCCGCGACGCCCGACACCACTGCCGCGGCCTGCGAAGTGCCGGACATGGTGAAGAAGTCGCCGTTGTTCATGTAGGTCGGATGATCGACCGCGATCTTCATGTACGTGCCCATGAAGCCCCAGGCGTGACCGCCGGGTGCGACCAGGTCCGGTTTCACGAAACCTTCGTACGTGGGGCCGGTGGACGAGAACGAAGCCAGCCGGTCGTCACTCTTGTTAGTGGTGAAGTTGTCGGTCATCGCGCCGACCGTGATGACGTAGGGCACGTTGCCCGGAACACCCACGGTCTGCGGCAGCGGTCCGCTATTGCCCGCTGACACGACAACGACAATGCCGGATTGCCAGGCGCGCATCACGGCTTTATTGAGCGGATCGTCCCAATAGCGCGATTGCGCCTGGGCCCCTAGCGACAGATTGATGATTCGAATGGCCAGCGGGTTCTTGTTGGTGATCACCCAGTCGATGGCGCGGATAACGGTGGCATAGTTGCTCGACCCGTCTTCGCCAAAGGCCTTGATCGAGATGATGCGCGCATCGGGCGCAACGCCGAAATATTCGCCGGTCGACTTCTTGCGGCTGCTGGCGATGAGGCTGGTGACGTGCGTGCCATGACCGGTGGTGTCGGTGGAAACCGGCGCCCAGTTGCTGACCACGGTGTTGCTGACCGCGTCGTACTGCACGGCCATCCGGCCGAGCCCGTTCGAATCCACGTCGAGCGAATCGATTTTCCAGTAGCCGGTGTCGATGACCGCCACGCCGATTTCGCGACCGCGAATGCCGGCGCTATGGAGCGCTTTCGCATTCACGTCCACGGGCGTCGGATCGCCTTCACCGTAGGTCGTGTTGTAGGAGATTTCGACGTCGTCGAGATCGACGTAGTCGCCGGGGAATCCTTCGCTCATCGAGCTCACGAAACGGATCGCGGTGTTGCGGCCGCGATAGGCAGTGATGTTGTAGCTCCTGGCGGTGAAACCGGTGTCGTTGCCCGCGCCCGAGATCCTGCCGACCTCGGTCCACGTGGAGCCGCCGTTGGCGCTGGCCTGCACCGCGACGTATTCGCCGGCTTCGAGGCTGGCGCGTGAATAGTTGAGCTTGAGCGTGACGGAGCTGGCGCTCGACGGCGTCGCGGCGCGGCGATAGACCGCGCCATTGCTGCCGATGATCATGCGGTTGCCGCCGCGCTCGAGCCAGCCGATGACCACCTTGCCGTTGTACGGCGAGTTGTTGTCGTTCTGTTCCACCCAGTCGCCATACCAGCGGTGCGAACCGTTGTTGTTGGCGAATGAGCCGGTTTCGAAATTGTCGCGTACGTAAGCGGCGGCCAGCGTCGTGACTGGAGCATTCGGTGTGACTTGCTTGACGCCCTGAATGGAGAGCACGGCCTGGTGCTGGGAGGAGGTGAGAGAGGCTTCGACGGCGTCGATGACCCCGAGGCGCGAAACGACTTTGCCGCCGGCGGCCTTCACGGCACGGGCAGCATTGTCGGTGCTGTCGGCTTCGACGATGTAGCTGTGTGCCTCGCCGGCGTCGGCAACGAGGGTCGTTCCGGACGTGCCCGAAGGCGCGGCAGAGCACGATACGAGCCCGGCCAGCGCAACCGTTCCCAGGACTCGAGCAGCAATCTCAATTACACGTACGGACATCAACGCCTCTTCGGTGGCCCCAGTCTGCTTTTGCAGACAGCGCCATTAGAGGTGCGAACGGCAATTTCCTAGCGTGCGTGTGTGACGTGGCTCTCGGGAAAAATGTGACGGACGTCTGATAAGGGCCGGTTAAATCCGTGCCCTATGTCACATGCAATCAGCGCTGGGCTGTGCGTTGAACAGAAGCTGGCGCTTCCTTGCCCTGGCCGAGGATTTTGTCCAACAGGTTCGAGAGTGGCGTCGCCGCACAGAAAAGATGGCCCTGTCCCTCGTGGCACTGTTCGGCGATGAGGAACTGTGCCTGGGCTTCGGTCTCGATGCCTTCGGCAACGATGCGCAGCCCGAATGCATGGCCGAGCGCGATGGCCGCGCGGCAGACGGCCCGCGCTTCGTGGTCGTGACCGACTTCTTCGACGAACGAACGGTCGATCATGATGCCGTCGAGCGGCGAGCTGCGTAGCTTGCCGAGGGAAATGTAGCCGGTGCCGAAGTCATCGATGAGCACGCGCACGCCCTGGCCGCGCAGCTGATGCAGGGCCGCGAGGCCGGTACGACCCGTGGACAGCATTTGTTCGGTAATTTCCAGGTCGAGCTGCGAAGGCTCGATGCCGGCTTCGCGCGCCGAATTGGTGACGTCCTCAGCGAGACTCTCGGCGGACAGATACTGGCGGCCGACGTTGACCGAGACGCGCAGTGCCGGGTAACCACGCTCGGCCAGTACGGCGAGATCGCGGCAGGCGCGACGCAATACCCAGCGGCCGAGTTGTACCGACAAGCCGGACAGCTCGGCGATGGGCAGGAACTCCGACGTGGGCACCAGTCCACGAATCTTGTGCGGCCAGCGCAGGAACGCTTCGACCGCGACGATCTCGCGTGTCGAGAGAAGGAAGCGCGGCTGATAGTGCAGCTCGAGTTCGTCTTTCTGGATTGCCTGGGAGAGTTCCTGGCTCCAGTCGAGGCGCGTGAGCGACGCCAGGCGCAGCGTGTCGGAATAGAACGTGACCAGGCGGTCGATGCCCTGGCGCCGGCCGGCATCGAGCGTGGTGAGCGCGCGTTCGATGAGCTCGCTGGCGCGGTCGCCGTCGGTTCCCGAAAGCGTCACACCGGATTGCGGCGCGAGCTGGAAGATCTGTCCGTCGAGATCAACCGGGTGCTGCAAAGCCTTCATGATGGCTTCCACGGCCACATCCGCGTCGGCGCGCGCGCGGATGTCCGTCAGCACGACGCCGATGACGTCGTCGGAAACGCGTGCGATGCGCGGCAGACTGGTGCGCGCTTCCGGAAGAGTCTCGGCGATCGTCTTGGCCGCGCATTCGAGCAGGCGATTGGCAATTCCGGAGTCGAGCACACGTTGATAGGTGGCGTAGCCACCGATGTGAATGAGTACGACACCCACGGTGTCTTCGCGCAGCGTGGCCATGTCGAGCGCCATGCGGAGGGATTTTTCGAAGCCGTCACGATGCGGCAGCATGGCGCTGGCGCTCTGCGGATACAGGCCGGAATCGTTGGCCGTGACGCCTTCGCCCAGGTCACGGCAGACGACGAGTACGCGGTCGAAGCCCTGCACCTGGAAGCGCATCTCCAGTTTCAGGTCCCCGTCCTGGTAGCGCTGCTGCGCGGGTTTGCGTGTCTTGAGGATTCTGCGCACGGTCTGCAACGCGTGCGAAGCAACCGATTCGGGCCACAGCGTGTCAAGAGTGCGCCCGGGAAGGGCTTCTTCCTGGGCATCGAGGCCGCGCACCGCCTGGCCGCCAACGCAGGAAAGGATCACGCCATCACGCCGCACGATCAGTGCGAGATCGGGAAGTGACCGGGCTAGAGCATCTCGAATATCGCTGTCCATGCTGAATTCATTATGTCAGCGCGCTTCGCGCAGAACTCGTAGCGCGTTCACAGTGTCGTCGCTTCCACGCGTCGACATCTGCTCAATGATGACGCCGTTGGCGATCAGGCTGTCGACATTCGACTCGACCGCGGTAATGACTGACTGCAGTGACGACACGTGTTCGGTGCCAAACCAGCCGCGCCAGGCGTTGCGGCCGCGCTTTGCGCGATACAACGCGAGGTCGGCGATCTTGATGGCCTGCTCCCAGCTCACCGACTCAGGGTTTCCCGGTACAAACGGCAGGCAGGTGAGGCCGATGGAGCAACTGGTGCGCACGACGGCGCCACGCGGCAGCACGCACTTCATCTTGGCGATGCGTTCGCGCACGCGCTCGGCAAGCATGCAGGCGTGCTCGACGTGTTGGGCCTGCGCGACGACGACGAACTCATCGCCGCCCCAGCGCGCCAGGACGTCGTCAGGACGGATCGCCTGTCGCAACGTCTTGGCGATCTCGACGATGACATCGTCGCCGGCGGCGTGGCCGTGCTGGTCGTTGATGGGCTTCAGCGCATCGAGATCGATGATCATGATGGCGAGGCCGGAGTTTCCCTTGCGATCGGCGATCAGGCGGGGGAACTGCTGCATGAGATAGCGGCGATTCGCAAGACCGGTGAGCGGATCGCTGAAGCTCGCCATTTCCAGGCGACGGTTCGCGTCTTCGAGTTCACGGTTTCGTTGGGCCAGCTCGTACGTGCGGTCACTGACCTGTTGTTCGAGTTCCAGCCGTTGCATGGCAGCGCGCGCGATGCGGCGCTGCTGGGCGTACCAGACGGTAAGCAGCATCAGCACCGCGAGCATCGCGTAACCGAGATAGGCGACCGGCGAGAGCCAGGGAGACGGTGCGACGTCGATCGGCAGGGCGAGATCCTGCGTGCTCCAGACTCCGTCGCTGTTGCTGGCGCGCACGCGGAACACGTACTGGCCGCCGGGCAGGTTGGTGTAAGTCGCGACGCGGCGTTCGTCCGCGCGCACCCAGTCGCTGTCGAAGCCGTCGAGCTTGTATTCGTAGCGGTTCGAGCGCGGGTCGGCGAAGTCGAGCGCGGCGAACTTCAGCGTGATGACATCTTCCTTGTGTCCGAGATTGAGCCGCTCGATGCGCTCTTCGGGTACGCCGACGATCCCCGGAGTATTGAGCTTCAGGAATTGTGTGAGCACCACGCGCGGCGGGCGCTCATTGAATTCGAGCACTTCCGGGTAGAACGTGTTGAAGCCGGCGGCGCCACCGAAGAACAACTTGCCGCTGCGGTCACGGTAGTGCGAGCCAAAATTGAACTCTTCGGCCTGCAGGCCGTGCAGCCGGTGAAAGCGCTGGATGACACCGCTCTTGGGATCGAGGCGCGCCAGGCCGAAGTTGGTGCTGATCCAGATATCGCCGGTGCCATCGGCGCGCAGGCCGTATACCGAATTGTTGGGCAGTCCCTGCGCCTCGGAGAAATTGGCGAACCGCAGGCCGTGGGGCGCGTCGGCCGGATTGAGCACGCGGTCGAGACCGCCGCCGCGCGTTCCGATCCACACACCGCCGGTATCGTCGACCAGGATCGAATAGATAGTGTCGGCGCTCAAAGTGTCGAGCTGCTTGGCGCCGCGCTTGTAATAGTAGAGACGCCGGGTCTTCTGGTCCCAGACGTTCAGCCCGCCGCCATCGGTGCCGATCCACACGTGGCCGGAGCGATCACGGGCGAGCGCGGTGACGCGTCCACTCGACAGGTGCAGGCCATCTTCGGGACCCGGGCGCAGATTCTCGAAGCGGCGAGTGCGCGCATCGAAGCGCGAGATGCCACCGCCGAACGTGCCCACCCAGAGTTGTTTGTCCACCTCGAGCAGGCTCATCACGCCCGCAGCGCCCAGCGACGTGGGAACAGCCGGGTCGTGCAGGAATACCTCGGCCTTCAGTGTCCGCGCGTCGAAGCGGTTCAGGCCACCGCCCATCGTACCCACCCACATGTCGCCATTGCTGCCTTCGAGCATCGACATGACGCGCTCGTCGCTCAGGGAAGAGTGCACACCCTGCACGTGACGGATCGTGCTCACGCGCCCCGAGCTGCGATCGAGCAGGTTGACGCCGCTGCCAAAGGTGCCTATCCACAGGCGCCCCAGCTTGTCTTCAGCGAACGAGGTGATGTTGTGATCGCTATAACCTTCCTCGGCGCTCGCGCGCACGTGGCCAAACGACCAGGTCCGGGGGTTCCACTTGGCGAGGCCGCCGAATTTGGTGCCTATCCACAGTGAGCCACCCCGGTCTTCGGCCAGCGAGACGATGTAGTCGTCGGGCAGCGAGCGGGCCTCGGCCTCGTCGCGGCGGTAGCTGGAGAAGATTTCGGTAGCCGAATCGAACCAGGACAAGCCGCGCATCGTGCCCACCCAAAGGCGGCCCTGGCTGTCGATGAGCAGGGATTGAATGCGATTGTCCGGCAGGGCCGCGCTGCGGCCCGGCGCGTGCTCGGGAAGTTCGTGATAGACACGCCAGCGGGAGTTACGCGGATCGAAGCGCGCAAGTCCCATGTCCGTGCCGACCCACACCATGCCGTCGGGCGTCTCGGCGAGCGCGCGTACGCGCAGCGGTTGGCCCGCGGCGACGAGTTCCGTCGGAAGTGCGATACGCGTGACGTCGAGATTCGCCGTGGTCAGGCGATCGAGCCCGCTGGCGGTGCCGACCAGCGTGTCGCCGTTGCGCAGATTGACGAGACTGAAGACGGAATTGCTCGAGAGCGAATTCGGCAACGCGGATGAATGACGGAGGCGGCGCAGTTCGTTGCTGTGCGCGTCGAAGATGGCGAGTCCCTCATCGCGAGTCGCGATCCACAACCGTCCGAGGCGGTCGCGGGCCAGCGTGCGTACGCGCTGCAGGTCGGGCGCGTCGCGCAATATCGGCGGCGCATTGAGCTTGCCGGTGACGGCATTGCGGAAGACCACGCCGGCGCCGTCGGTCGCAATCCACAAACCGTCTTCGCTCGCGACCAGCGAGGAAATCCAGCCGTTCGGCAGCGTCTCGCTGTCGCCGCGATCGTGGCGCAGCTGCCGGAAATCATAACCGTCGAATCGGTTGAGTCCGTCCTCGGTGCCAAACCACATGAAGCCTTCGCTGTCCTGGACGATGGCATTGACGGCTTGCTGTGACAGGCCTTCTTCGAGGCTGTAGCGCTGGACGCTGAGTGGAGGAGTGGCGAGTGCGACGGTCGAAAAAATGCAGGCGGCCGCGGCGGCGGCGACGCGCGCGCGCATTCCGAAGGGCCGGTTTTTTCCCCGTGTTGTTGACATTGTCCAGAAGCTACGGACGACTCCAGCCGTCATCGTAGTTCCGCAGGCGCGCGAGCTATGTGACTGGTGTCGGATGGGCCCGTACAGGAGCACCATGTAGGAGCGCTACCACGTGATATCTGTGATGTGGATCACAGGCGCGCCGCACCTTAAGGTGCAGTTCTAAGTCCATTCAGCCGTGGGCACACCCATCGCCGCCGCGTCCCGGCGAGCGGCGAGGCTGCCGTTCACGAGCAGTCCATGTCTTGCGATTCGCAGGTGTGGCAGATCCGAGGCGCTGTTTCCGTACGCGAAAGTTTCGCCATCCTTTCGTTCCGCGACCAGTTCGCGCAGTCGGATCGCCTTCTCCTCGCCGCGCCGGTTGGGAGTCGTCAGAGTCCCGTCGAACCGGTCGCCGTTCCATGCGACGCCCGTGGAGATGACCTGGTGAAAACCGAGCTGGCGACCGAACTCCGGCACGTAGAAATCGACACTCGCGGACATCAGCACCATGTGGTGCCCGGCATCGTGATGACGGCGGATCGCGGCCAGCGCGTCGGCGAAGCTACGTCGCGCGATCGTCTCGGTGACGAAGGCTGCCGCGGCGGCGTGCAGTTCGGCGCGCGGAGTGCCGCGCAGCGTTGCACGCAGCAACGATTGCTTGAGCGCAGCCCGATCGTGGTCAAACGCGAAGCGAATGGTCGCGGGCAACACCTTGAGCAATCGCAACAGCCGCCATGGGCGTGGCTTTGCGAGCTGACGCAGCACCAGCGGAAACAGCGTGTCGCGATGGGTGATGGTGCCGTCGAGGTCGAAGATGGCGATGGGCATGCCAGCATGTTAACGAAGGCCTTGCCACGATTTGCCACAATTGCGCCGCGCCATTGGCCACATTCGCCAGGACACTCCCCGCACTGCAACCTGCATCAAGGGAGATCGTGATGGCCGAGAGATTCAGATTCATACCGCCGCTGGTCGGAAAAGCGCTGGTGATCGGCCTCCTGATCGTGTTGTTGCTCGTTCCGCTCGCCCAGGTGGAAAGCCTCGTGGGCGAACGAGTCGAAATGCGGCAGACCGCCGCGATGCGCGTGGCCGAATCCTGGGGTGGCGCGCAGACCACCGCCGGAGTCTTGCTGGCGATTCCCGTGGAGACCACGCGCGTGGTCGTCGACCAGACCGCGGCAGGGCGAGAAACCCAGCGCATGGAGGTCGAGCGCAATGTCCTCTACGTGCTGCCCGATACGCTGAAGATCAGCGCCAGCGCCGACCCGGGTTTTCGCGCCGTCGGACTTTACGAGACACCGGTGTACACGGCCAACGTGCAGATCTCCGGCGAGTTCGTGAACCGCGACTTCGCCCAACTACTGACGCAGAAGGAGGGCCGCGAGGTGAAATGGGGCGAGGCGCGCCTGCTCGTGCTCAACTCCGAATCGCGCGCATTGCGCGCCGT